>JBQCGO010000258.1:0-13510 GCA_051955575.1 Burkholderiaceae bacterium | reverse complement strand
TGGCCCGCGTGCGGGTCTCGTCCATGTAGCGCTTCACGCCGGCGAAGCGCTGGAAATAGCGGTCGATGTAGAGCTGCGCGGCGGCGCGCTCGATGCCGAGGTTCGACGCCAGCCCGAACGCGCTCATGCCGTAGATCAGTCCGAAGTTGATCACCTTGGCGTAGCGGCGCTGCTCGCTGTCGACCGCCTCGGGCGCGACGCCGAAGATCTCGGCCGCGGTCGCGCGGTGGATATCCTCGCCCTCGGCGAACGCGCGCAGCATGTTCGGGTCTTCCGAGATATGCGCCATGATGCGCAGCTCGATCTGCGAATAGTCGGCCGACACCAGCACGTTGCCCGGCGTGGCGACGAAGGCTTCGCGGATGCGGCGGCCTTCGGTAGTGCGGATCGGGATGTTCTGCAGGTTGGGTTCGTTCGACGCCAGCCGCCCGGTCACCGCGACCGCCTGCGCGTAGTTGGTGTGCACGCGGCCGGTGGCCGGATCGGTCATCTTCGGCAGCTTGTCGGTGTAGGTCGACTTCAGCTTCGACAGGCCGCGGTAGTCGAGCAACAGCTTCGGCAGAGGATAGTCCTCGGCCAGCTTCTGCAGCACTTCCTCGTCGGTCGACGGCGTGCCGGACGGCGTCTTCTTCACCACCGGCAGCTTCATCGTCTCGAACAGCAGCTCGGCCAGCTGCTTCGGCGAATTCAGGTTGAACGGCTGGCCGGCGGTCTCGTAGGCCTGCTGCTCGATCTCCAGCATCTTGCGCCCGAGCTCGTTCGACTGCGCGGCAAGCCTTACGGTGTCGATCAGGACGCCGTTGCGCTCCATCTTCTGCAGCACCACCGAGGTCGGGATCTCGATCTTTTCGTAGATGTAGGTCAGCCCGGCATCCTCGGCTACCTGTGGCCACATCGCGCGGTGCAGCCGCAGCGTGATGTCGGCGTCCTCGGCCGCGTACTCGGTTGCGCGCGCGATGTCGACTTCGTCGAAGCCGATCTGCGACGCGCCCTTGCCGCACACTTCGTTGTAGGCGATCGTCTTGTGGTTCAGGTGGCGCAGCGCGAGGCTGTCCATGTCGTGCGACTTGTGCGACTCGAACACGTAGGACTCGAGCATCGTGTCGTGGACGATGCCGCGCAGCGCGATCCCGCAGTTGGCGAAGATGTGACTGTCGTACTTCAGGTTCTGGCCGAGCTTGGGCCGGTCCGGGTTTTCCAGCCAGGGCTTGAGCCTGCCGAGCACGAGGTCCATCGGCAGTTGCGCCGGCGCGTCCGGATAGCGATGAGCGACCGGGATATAGGCGGCGCGGCCGGGCTCGACGCACAGCGAGATGCCGACCAGCTTCGCCTGCATCGGGTCGAGCGACGTGGTCTCGGTGTCGACCGCGGTCAGCATCGCCGCGTCGACGCGCGCGACCCATTCGTCGAGCTGCGCCTCGGTCAGCACCGTCTCGTAATGCGTCTCGATGGCGGGCGCCGCGGGAGCGGCGTCCGGCACGCCTGCCGCGGCCGGGGTTGCCGGTGCGCCGGCGTCCGACTCGGCCTCGCGCAGCCAGGTCTTGAAGCCGAAGCGGCGGTACAGGTCGATCATCGCGTCGCGGTCTTCCGGCCGCGCGACCAGCGACTCGGGGATCGACACCATGTGCTCGACCAGATCGCAGTCGGTCTTGACCGTCACCAGCGTGCGCGCCTGGGGCAGCCAGTCGAGCGCGCGGCGCAGGTTGTCGCCGACCACGCCGCCGATCTTGTCGGCATGGGCGATCACGCCGTCGAGCGAGTCATACTGTGCGAGCCACTTGACCGCGGTCTTGGGACCGACCTTGTCCACGCCCGGCACGTTGTCGACCGCGTCGCCGACCAGGGTCAGGTAATCGACGATGCGTTCCGGCGGCACGCCGAACTTGGCGATCACGCCGCCGCGGTCGAGCTTCTCGTTGCTCATCGTGTTGATCAGCGTCACATGGTCGTTGACCAGTTGGGCGAGGTCCTTGTCGCCGGTCGAAACCACCGTGTCCAGCCCGTGCGAGACTGCCTGTACCGCGAGCGTGCCGATCACGTCGTCGGCCTCGATGCCGTCGACCATCAGGATCGGCCAGCCCATCGCGCGCACCGCCTCGTGGATCGGCCCGATCTGCTTCGACAGGTCCTCGGGCATCGACGCGCGATTGGCCTTGTAGTCGGGATAGAGGTCGTCGCGGAAGGTCTTGCCTTTTGCGTCGAACACGCACGCCATGTATGCTGCCGCGTACTCGTTGCGCAAGCGACGCATCATGTTGATCATCCCGTACAGCGCCCCGGTGGGCGCGCCTTCGGCGTTGCGCAGGTCCGGCAGCGCGTGGAACGCCCGGTAGAGGTAGCTGGAACCGTCCACCAACAACAGGGTTTTTTGCATATGAAGATCAACGGGAAGAATGTGCCGCGCCTGCGGCAGGTGACCGACGTCGAGCGGGCCACGACCAAGAAGGCGCGCGAGTCGTGGCACATGTTCACGATTATGGCAGAGTTCATCGAATCGACCGAACGCCTGTCCGAGCTCCGGCCGGCGGTATCGATGTTCGGTTCGGCCCGCATTCCCCCCGACAATCCGTACTACACGCTGGCCGTCCAGATCGCGCGCCGGCTGTCCGACGCCGGCTTCGCGGTGATCTCCGGCGGCGGCCCCGGCATCATGGAAGCCGCCAACCGCGGCGCCTACGAAGGCAAGTCCTCGTCGGTCGGCCTGAACATCGAACTGCCGCACGAGGAGTGCAGCAACGCGTGGCAGGATATCTCGCTGTCGTTCCGCCACTTCTTCGCGCGCAAGGTCGCGTTCGTCAAGTACGCCGACGCCTACATCGTGCTGCCCGGCGGCTTCGGCACGCTCGACGAAATGTCCGAGGTGCTGACGCTGATCCAGACCGGCAAGTCGCGCCGGATCCCGGTGATCCTGGTCGGCGCCGAATTCTGGAGCGGGCTGCTCGACTGGTTCCGCAACCGGCTGGTAGCCGACCGCATGATCGGCGAGCACGACATGGAACTGATCCAGCTGATCGACGATCCGGAGCAGATCCTCGACGCGATCGTCTCGTTCTACGAAGCCCGGGAAGCGGTGCCGACCGAGACGGAACGCCAGACCGGAATGCTGCTCTAACCGGAATCCGCCGGGTTCCGGCCGCAAGTCGCATCAAGGCCGGCGCCGGGGCGCGACGCCTCGACGGCGCGGCCGGCGGGCGTCCGCGCGGGCCGGTTTGCTACAATGCACGCGCCGACGAGGTCACCAGGTCCTCCACGAGGCCCGAATCCACCGTTTCCGCTTCGACGATCATGCGCGCGCGCCTCTCCCCCCTGTTCCGTATCCCGCCGTTTCCGGCCCGCACGGCATGCGTGCTGCAGGCGGCGCTGCTCGCCGCGATGATCGCGCCGCTCGCGCATGCGCAGACCGAGGTCGATCGGGCGCCTCCCCCGCCCCGGCTGGAACCGCTGCCGGAAGGCGAACCGCCCGCCGTGACCATCCAGAGCCCGGACGGCAACGGCAGCAAGCAGGACCGCAGCGGCACCATCCTCGAGAAGCGCGAGCGCGGACGCGTCACCGAGATCAAGGTGGACAAGGGCAACAGCACCTATTACCTGAAACCGAACGTTCAGCCCGGCAGCTCGCTACCGGGCGATGCCGAGAGCATGCGCAACCGCGCGCCGCAGTGGCGCATCGGCGGGTTCGATCTGCATCGGCCGAAAGACGAACAGAAACCGGGCGCATCCCCGGCGTCGCCCGCCCCGGTGCCGCCGCCACCGCCGCTGTCGAAGTAGCGCACGCGCGGCGCTTTCCGCGGCGCCGCTCCCCGTCACCCACCCTTTTGCTCCATGGCAGTCTTCACACCGGTCAGTCTTGACGACCTGCGGCGCTGGATCGCGCAGTTTCCGCTCGGCGACGCACTCGCGATCCGCGGCATTTCCTCCGGCATCGAAAACAGCAATTTCTTCATCACCACCGAACGCGGCGAATTCGTGCTGACGCTGTTCGAGAAGCTCGGCTTCGAACAGTTGCCGTTCTATCTCGAACTGATGCGTCATCTCGCCGAGCGCGGGGTGCTGGTGCCGGCGCCGGTCGCCAGCGCGAGCGGCGCCCTGGTGAACGCGCTCAACGGCAAGCCGGCATCGATCGTCACCAAGCTGGAAGGCACCTGCCACCTCGACCCGACGCCGGCGCACTGCGCGGCGGTCGGCGCGATGCTGGCAAAGGCGCACCTGGCCGCGCGCGACTTCCCGATGCGCCAGCCGAATCTGCGCGGGCTGGCGTGGTGGCGCGAGACGACGCCGGTGGTGCTGCCTCATCTTTCCGCAGGCAACCAGGAGTTGCTGCGCGACGAACTCGCGTACCAGGAAGACTTCGCCGGCTCGTCGACCTACGCGCGCCTGCCCGCCGGGCCGGTGCATGCCGACCTGTTCCGCAACAACGTGATGTTCGACGGCGACCGGCTGACCGGCTTCTTCGATTTCTATTTCGCCGGCTGCGACACCTGGCTGTTCGACCTTGCGGTCACCGTCAACGACTGGTGCATCGACCTCGACAGCGGCGCGTTCGAGGCGCCGCGCCTGACGGCGCTGCTCGACGCCTACGCCGGCGTGCGCCCGTTCGAGGCGGCGGAACGAGCGGGCTGGCACGCGACGCTGCGCGCTGCGGCGCTGCGCTTCTGGCTGTCGCGGCTGTACGACTTTTACCTGCCGCGCGACGCGGAAATGCTTACCCCGCACGATCCGGAACATTTCGAGCGCATCCTGCGCCGGCGCATCGAGGCGCCGACGCCGGCGCTGCCTTGACCATGCAACGCTTTCCCGCGAGCGCCGGCTGGGACTGGATCAAGGAAGGCTACGCGCTGTTCCGGCGGCAGCCGGCGGAAATGTGCACGCTGTTCCTCGCCTACCTGTTCCTGATGCTGGCCATCGGCATCCTGCCGCTGCTCGGCCAGGTCCTGCCGCTGCTGTTGATTCCGCCCTTCTCGATGGCCTTCATGGAAGCCTGCCTGCGGATCGAACGCGGCCAGCGGGTCTATCCGACGCTGCTGTTTTCGGTGTTCCGGTCGCCGCGCATCAAGCCGCTGATCGGCCTCGGCCTGTGCTATCTGGGCGCTGCGCTGCTGGCCATCGCGCTGGCGGCCCTGGTCGACGGCGGCATGCTGTGGAAGGCGATGAGCGGACAGCTCGGCCCGGATGCCGATGCCGTCGTCGAGGGCGGTGACCTGCTGCCGGCGATGCTGGTCGCCGCACTGGTCTACACGCCGGCCGCGATGGCGTTCTGGTACGCGGCCCCGCTGGTGGCCTGGAACCGGATGTCGGTCGGCAAGGCGATGTTCTACAGCTTCTTCGCGGTGCGCCGGGAAGGCCGCGCGTTCCTGGTGTACGCGCTCGGCTGGGCGCTGCTCGGCATCCTGGTGCCGGCGATCGTCGGCGCGCTCGCCAGCGTCCTGCTGGGCCGGACGATGGCGACGATGCTGATCCTGCTGCCGCTGTCGGTGGTGCTGACGGTGGTGATGTACTGCTCGTTCTACCCGACCTACACCCGCGTGTTCGGCAAACCGGACCAGCCCGCCGAGGACGAACGGATTTCCGTCGACTGATCCGGCGCACGCCCGCCCTCGCAACGAATCGCTCCGGCTCACTCCTGCGGCGGCGCCTGTGTCCAGAGGTCGCCGCTCTGCGCGCCGTTCGGCGCGGTCACGCCGAAATGAGAGTAAGCCGCCGGCGTCGCGATCCGGCCGCGCGGCGTGCGCTGCAGGAAGCCCTGCTGGATCAGGTACGGCTCCAGCACGTCCTCGATCGTGTCGCGCTCCTCGCCGATCGCCGCGGCGAGATTGTCCAGGCCGACCGGCCCGCCGCCGAACTTGAACAGCACCGCTTCCAGCAGCTTCCGGTCCATCAGGTCGAAGCCCACCGGATCGACGTCGAGCATCACCAGCGCGGCGTCGGCCATCTCCTTGGTGATCTCGCCGTTGCCCTTCACTTCCGCGTAGTCGCGCACCCGGCGCAGCAGCCGGTTCGCGATGCGCGGCGTGCCGCGGCTGCGGCGCGCGATCTCGAACGCGCCGTCGTCGCGGATCGGCGCGTTCAACAGCGACGCGCTGCGCGAAACGATGCGCGCCAGCTGTTCCGGCGAATAGAACTCGAGCCGGGCGACGATGCCGAAGCGGTCGCGCAGCGGGTTGGTCAGCATGCCGGCGCGGGTGGTCGCGCCGACCAGCGTGAACGGCTGCAGGTCCAGCCGCACCGAGCGCGCCGCCGGCCCCTCGCCGATCATGATGTCGATCTGGTAGTCCTCCAGCGCCGGGTACAGGATTTCCTCGACCACCGGCGACAGCCGGTGAATCTCGTCGATGAACAGCACGTCGTTCGCCTCGAGATTGGTCAGCAGCGCCGCCAGGTCGCCAGCGCGCTCCAGCACCGGGCCGGAGGTCTGGCGCAGGTTCACCCCCATCTCGCGCGCGATGATGTGCGCCAGCGTGGTCTTGCCGAGGCCCGGCGGGCCGAACAGCAGCGTGTGGTCGAGCGCCTCGCCGCGCTTCCTGGCGGCGCGGATGAAGATGTCGAGCTGGTCGCGGATCTTTTCCTGCCCGACGTACTCGTCGAGCTGCTTCGGCCGCAGCGCGCGCTCGATCGCCTCTTCGTTGGCGGACGCCGGCGTCGCGGCAATGATGCGCTGTTCGGTGAAATTGTCGGTCTGGATGCTCATGGTTCGATGATGTCAGTATGCCGCCGTGCGGAACGCCGGTTCGGAGCCTGTCTGCAAACCGTTGCGAGCGGTTCGAGTTTTATCCGAGTCGCGCAGCTTCCTTGCGGGTCCGGAATCAGGCCGCGCCAGCGGGTTTCAAGCAAGCTCTCAGGCTTTCGACAACGCCTTCAGCGCCAGCTTGATGCCCTCGGACACCGCGGCGCCGGCGGGCACCTGCTTCAGCGCCAGCGCCGCTTCCTTCTCGGAATAGCCGAGCGCCAGCAGCGCGTTCAGAATATCGGTGCTCGCATCGCCCTGCGCCACGCCGGCGGCCGCGCCGAGATCGGCGCCGAGCTTGCCCTTCAATTCCAGCAGCAGCCGCTCGGCGGTCTTCTTGCCGATGCCCGGAATCTTCGTCAGCCGCCCGGCTTCCTGCCGCGTCACCGCCTGCGCGAGATCGGCGACCGACATGCCGGACAGGATCGACAGCGCGGTGCGCGCGCCGATGCCGGCGATCTTGATCAGCTGCCGGAACACCGCGCGCTCCTCGGCGCTGCCGAAGCCGTACAGCAGTTGGGCGTCCTCGCGCACCACCATGTGCGTCAGCAGGACGACCTTCTCGCCCGCGCCCGGAAGGTTGTAGAAAGTGCTCATCGGCACGTCGACCTCGTAGCCGACGCCTTGGCAGTCCACCAGCAGCTGGGGCGGGTTCTTCTCAAGCAGGATTCCGGCGAGGCGGCCTATCATCGTATGTGGCGGCAAAAGGGTGAATGGCAAGTGGGAAACGGCGAGGCGGCCGGCCTGCACGATGCGCGGCGGCAGCCGGAGGATGATACAGGAGTGGATCGACACGTCATGCAGGATGCGGCGCCTGCTGCCGCGCGGCCGCCGCGTGCGCGCCGCCTGCGGGAGCGCATCGCCTTGCTCGCCGGCATCGCCTGGGCGTCGCCGCTGACGCTGTTCGGGCTGCTGATCGCCGCACCGGCGATTCTCGCGCCGTCGGGCCGGATTTTCCGAGTACGCCAGACCACGCCGGCGCTGCTGGTGACCGGCCCGGTGGCCGAGCGGCTGCTGGCGCTGCATCCGGTGGGCAACGTGATTGCGATGGCGGTCGGGCACCTGGTGCTCGCGCGGCAGTCGCGGCTGCTGCCGCACGTGCTGCGGCACGAACTGGCGCACGTCCGGCAGGCGGCGCGTTGGGGCATTGCGTTTCCGGTCGCGTACAGCGCCGCCGGGCTGTGGCAAAAGCTGCGCGGCCGCTCGGCCTACTGGAACAATCCGTTCGAGATTGCCGCCCGCGAGGCGGAGCACGAGACGGCACACGAAGCCGAGCGCGAAGCAGACTAAGGAATCAGGAACGTCGAAGAAGTGGGGAACAGGACGCTGGTTGCGGGCGGCGCGGGCGTGCCGTCCTGCCGATCAGCTTCCGGCGCGCCGACCCGATCCGCCGACCAGCCGGCCGCCTCTTACCCGCAATCCCTTCTTCGCCAGCCCCGGCGCGATCGCGCCCAGCGCGGCCAGCGCGTCGCCGCCGTGCGCGTGACAGATCGCCACGCCGAGCGCGTCGGCCGCGTCGGTGCCCGGCACGCCGGACAGCGCCAGCAGCCGCTGCACCATGTCTTGCATCTGGTGCTTCTGCGCGCGGCCGTGGCCGACCACCGCCTGCTTGATCTGCAGCGCGGTGTATTCGGACACCGCCAGATCCTGCGCGACCAGCGCGCAGATCGCCGCGCCGCGCGCCTGCCCGAGCAGCAGCGTGGACTGGGGATTGACGTTGACGAACACCTTCTCGATCGCCGCGCAGTCGGGCGCGTAGGTGCGCACCACTTCGGAGACGCCGGCCAGGATGACCTTCAGCCGCTGCGGCAGGTCGGCGTCCGGCGTCTTGATGGTGCCGGACGCGACATACAGCAGCTTGGTGCCGTGCCGTTCGATGACCCCGAAGCCGGTGGTGCGCAAGCCGGGGTCGATGCCGAGTATCTTCATGCGGGACAGCTTACCGGGCGCGCCTTCGGGAAGCAATTTCGGAAGGCGTACCGGGCGGGGATCAGTGCCGGAAATGACGCGCGCCGGTCAGCACCATCACCACGTCCTGCTCGTTCGCCGCGTCGATCACTTCCTGGTCGCGCATCGAGCCGCCCGGCTGGATCACGCAGGTCGCGCCCGCCTTGACCACCACGTCGAGCCCGTCGCGGAACGGGAAGAACGCATCCGACGCCACGGCCGAGCCGGCCAGCGACAGGCCGGCGTTCTGCGCCTTGATCGACGCGATCCGCGCCGAATCGACGCGGCTCATCTGGCCGGCGCCGACGCCGAGCGTCATGCCGTTGCCGCAGAAGACGATCGCGTTCGACTTGACGAACTTCGCCACCCGCCACGCGAACATCAGGTCCTGCAGCTGCTGCGGCGTCGGCTGGCGTTTCGTGACCACGCGCAGCTCGGACGCGTCGACATTCCTGGTGTCGGGCGACTGCACCAGCAGACCGCCGCCGACGCGTTTGAAATCGAACCTCACCGGGCGCATAGCGCCATGGCTGCTCCCCTCCTCCTCAGGGAGAGGGGCTGGGGGTGCGGGTGGGTTTCCCCCGCGCTCTAACGGAATTTCCAAGAGCCGCACATTCTGCTTGGCGCCGAACACGCGCCGCGCCTCGTCCGAGAACGCCGGCGCGATCAGCACCTCGACGAACTGCTTCGACACCGCTTCCGCGGCCTCGCCATCCAGCGCGCAGTTGAACGCGATGATGCCGCCGAACGCCGAGGTCGGATCGGTCTGGAACGCCTTCGCGTACGCTTCCTTCGCGCTCGCGCCGACCGCCACGCCGCACGGATTCGCATGCTTGACGATCACGCAGGCCGGCGTGGCTGCGTCGAAGGTCTTCACGCATTCCCAGGCCGCGTCGGCATCGGCGATGTTGTTGTACGACAGTTCCTTGCCCTGCAATTGCCGGTAGTTCGCCAGCGCGCCGTCGACCGGCTTGACGTCGCGGTAGAACGCCGCCGACTGGTGCGGGTTCTCGCCGTAGCGCATTTCCTGCACCTTTTCGAAATGCAGGTTCAGCGTGGCCGGAAAGCCGCTGCGCGTCGCGTGCGCGCGGTCGGCGCCGAGCGAGGTGAAATAGTTGGTGATCGCGCCGTCGTATTGCGCGGTGTGCGCGAACACCTTCATCGCCAGCGCGAAGCGCGTCTCGTAGCTGACCTCGCCGGCCGCCATCTCGTCGAGCACGCGGCCGTAGTCGGCCGGGTCGCAGACCACGACGACGTCCTTGTGGTTCTTTGCCGACGAACGCAGCATCGCCGGCCCGCCGATGTCGATGTTCTCGATCGCGTCTTCCAGCGAGCAGTCGGCCTTGGCCACCGTCTGCTGGAACGGATACAGGTTCACCACCACCATGTCGATCGTCGGGATGCCGTGCTCGCCGAGCGCGGCCACGTGCTCCGGGAAATCGCGCCGCGCGAGGATGCCGCCGTGCACCTTCGGGTGCAGCGTCTTCACGCGTCCGTCGAGCATTTCCGGGAAGCCGGTGTAGTCGGCGACCTCGGTCACCGGGATGCCGGCGTCCGCCAGCAGTTTCGCGGTGCCGCCGGTCGAGAGGATCTTCACGCCGTGCTGCGACAGTGCGCGCGCGAAGTCGACGACGCCGGTCTTGTCGGAAACGGAAATCAGGGCCTGGGTAATCATGATGAACGGATCGGAAGGGAGAAATCGGTGTCGCGGCGGGAAGCAGAACCCGTCATGGCGCGACTTCGAGCGCAAACGGCTTCGGCGCGGCCGCCTGCCGCGTCGACGATGACAAGCGTCAGAGCAACCCGTGCTGCTGGAGTTTCTTGCGCAGGGTGTTGCGGTTGATGCCGAGGATTTCCGCGGCCTGCGACTGGTTGTTGCCGGCGCGCTGCATCACCGCTTCCAGGACCGGCCGCTCGACGGTGAAGACCACCATTTCGTAGACGTTGGACGGCTGCTGCTCGCCCAGGTCCTTGAAGTATTTGTCGAGACTTTTTCTGACAACGTCCTGGATATTGTCTTTGCTCATGCTTGCTCGTCTTCACGCTTGTTGTTCACGCGGATTTCCGGGGGACTTGCGATGGAAATCAGGCTGCGCGCCGCTGGTCGGGCCGGCCGTATTGTAACCGCTCGCCGAACCCCGACTGCGTTTCGAAGAATTCCGCCACCATCGCGCGCTGGGCGTCGCAGTCGTCGATCCGGTTCATCCGCTGCCGGAACGCCTCGCCGCCCGGCAGGTCGCGCACGTACCAGCCGATGTGCTTGCGCGCGGTGCGCACGCCGAGGTAGGCGCCGTAGAAGCCGTAGTGCGCCTGCAGGTGCGCATCCATCAGCGCGCGCGCCTCGGCGACCGTCGGCGGCGGCAGATGCGCGCCGGTGCGCAGGAAATGGTCGATCTCGCGGAAGATCCACGGCCGGCCCTGCGCCGCCCGGCCGATCATCACCGCGTCGGCGCCGGTGGCGTGCAATACGTCGCGCGCCTGCTCGGGCGTGGCGATGTCGCCGTTGGCCACCACCGGGATCGCCACCGCCGCCTTGACCGCGGCGATCGTCTCGTACTCCGCCTGCCCGCTGTAGCCGTCGGCGCGGGTGCGGCCGTGCAGCGTCAGCATCGCGATCCCGCTGTCCTCGGCGATGCGCGCAATCGCCAGCGCGTTGCGATGCGCGCGGTCCCAGCCGGTGCGGAACTTCAGCGTCACCGGCACGTCGACCGCGCCGACCACCGCTTCCAGGATGCGCGCCACCAGCGCCTCGTCCTGCAGCAGCGCCGAGCCGCACCAGCGGTTGCACACCTTCTTGGCCGGGCAACCCATGTTGATGTCGATGATCTGCGCGCCGCGCGACACGTTGTGGCGCGCGCATTCGGCCAGCATGGCGGGATCGGCGCCGGCGATCTGCACCGCGCGCGGTTCCATCTCGCCGGCATGGTCGGTGCGGCGCGAGGTTTTTTCCGATTCCCACAACTGCGGATTCGACGCCGCCATCTCGGACACCGCGTAACCCGCGCCCAGTTCCTTGCAGAGCTGGCGGAACGGCCGGTCGGTCACCCCGGCCATCGGGGCGACGAAGACGTTGTTGCGCAACTGGTAGGGACCGATCTTCACGGAAATGCCGGACGGGGAATCAGGATGGGGGATGGGACCGCGAGGCGCAGGTCCGGTTCAGAATTCGCGGGTCAGAGCGCGCGGTTCAAAGTTCATCCAGCGCCGGCGCGGCCAGATGGGCGACGTCGGCCCAGCCGACCAGCGCCAGCCGCGCGCCGTCGTGGCGCAGCCGGTTGATGCCGGCGTTCGGCATCGCCGCCTCGCGCGCCCGCGACAGCGGCAGCCCGGTCGCCGCGCGATGGATGCAGTCGAGCACGCCGCCGTGCGCGACCACGACGATGCGACGCCCCGCGAAGCGGGCGGCGAGCGCCTCCAGGGCGGTCGTGGTGCGGTGGTGGAATTCGCGCAGCGTCTCGCCCTCGATCTGCCCCGTCGGCGGCCGGGCGTCCGGCTCGCGCGCCTGCCAAATCGCGTACGCATCCGGGTAGCGTTCGCGGATCTCGTCGTAGCGCAAGCCCTCGAACGCGCCGAAGCGGCGCTCGCGCAGCGCGGGCACGGTTTCCACCGGCAAGCCGTGCGGCGCGGCGATCGCCTCGGCGGTATCTCGGGCGCGCTGCAAGTCGCTGGAAACGATCGCGTCGAGCGGCTCGTCGCGCAGCGCCGCGGCCACCGCGGCGGCCTGCCGCCGGCCGCGCCGGTTCAGGCCGACGTCGAGATGGCCCTGCAGCCGGCGTTCGGCGTTCCAGTCGGTCTCGCCGTGGCGGATAAGGATGATGTCGGTGAGAGTCGCAGCGTTGGTCATCGCGGTTCGAGTGGTCAAAGGTCCGGCCGTCGGATCAGGTTCCGGGGCGCACTTGAAGCCAGAAGGTCACCGGCCCGTCGTTGGTCAGCGTCACCTGCATGTGCGCGCCGAAGCGGCCGGTCTGCACGTCGGCGTGCCGCGCCTTCGCCTTGGCGACGAAGGCATCGAACAATCGCTTTCCTTCGTCCGGCGGCGCGGCCGGCGTGAACGAGGGCCGCGTGCCGGAGCGGGTGTCGGCCGCCAGCGTGAACTGCGGCACCAGCAGCAGCCCGCCGCCGACGTCGGCCACGCTGCGGTTCATCTTGCCCGCGTCGTCGGCGAACACCCGGTAGGCGAGCAGCTTGGCCAGCAGGAGATCGGCTTCGCGCGCGGTGTCGCCGCGCTCGGCGCAGACCAGCACCATCAGGCCGGCGCCGATCGCGCCGACGGTCTCGCCGTCGACCGCGACGCCGGCCGAACTCACCCGTTGCAACAGCGCAATCAAGGAAGCTAACCGAGAAGGAAGTTAACCGAGCACGACGCGCGCGAACTTGCGCTTGCCGACCTGCAGCACGAAGGTGCCGGCCTCGACCTTCAGCCCCGTGTCGGCAACCGTCGCGCGGTCGATCCGCACGCCGCCCTGCTCGACCATGCGCAGCGCCTCGGACGTCGACGCGCACAGGCCGGCCTGCTTCAACAACTGGCCGATGCCCAGCGGCGCGCCCGTCAACCGCACTTCGGGAATGTCGTCCGGAATGCCGCCCTTCGAGCGGTTCACGAAGTCCGCCAGCGCATCCTCGGCCGCCTTGGCCGAGTGGAAGCGCGCGACGATTTCCTGCGCCAGCGCGACCTTCGCATCGCGCGGGTTGCGCCCGCCCTCGACATCGCGCCGCAGTTGCGCGATGTCCTCGATCGAGCGGAACGACAGCAGATCGTACCAGCGCCACATCATCGTGTCGGAAATGCTCATCACCTTGGCGAACATGGTGTTCGCCGGTTCGGTGATGCCGACGTAGTTG
>JBQCGO010000257.1:0-6457 GCA_051955575.1 Burkholderiaceae bacterium | reverse complement strand
GACAGCCTGACCGGGCTGCCGAACCGCATCCTCCTCGAGGACCGGGTTACGCAGGCGCTGCTGACGGCGCGGCGGAACGGCGCGCGCACCGCTCTGCTGTTCCTCGACCTCGACCGTTTCAAGGTGGTCAACGACAGCCTCGGCCACGACAAGGGCGACGCGCTCCTGAAGACCGTCGCGGCGCGGCTGCGTGACGTGGTACGCGAGGGTGACACCGTGGCGCGGCTCGGCGGCGACGAATTCGTGATCCTGCTGGAGAACGTCGGCAGCATCGATGACATTTCGGCGATCGCGGAATCCGCGCTCGACGCGGTGCGCGTGCCGATGCGGCTGGACGGGCACGAGGTCAGCGTATCGACCAGCATCGGCGCCAGCGTCTATCCGAAGGACGGCGCCGACGCATCGACGTTGTTGAAGCATGCGGATACCGCGATGTACCGGGCAAAGGAAGTCGGGCAGGGCGTGTTCCGGTTCTACGACGCCGACATGAACATCAAGGTGCTGGAGCGGCTGCTGACCGAGAACGGATTGCGCCAGGCCATCGACAAGGGGCACCTGGTCCTGCATTACCAGCCGCGCCTCCTGGTGGCGTCGCACAGGATCTGCGGCGCCGAGGCGCTGATCCGCTGGCAGCATCCGGAGAAGGGGCTGATCCCGCCGTCGGACTTCGTGCCGCTGGCCGAGGAGATCGGCTTGATCAACAAGATCGGCGAGTGGGTGCTGCGCACCGCGTGCCGGCAGGCGCAAGTCTGGCGGGCGAGCGGAATCGCGCCGTTCCGGGTTTCGGTGAACCTGTCCGCGAGGCAGGTGGTGTCGGAGGACTTGGTCGGCACCGTGTGCGCCGCTCTCCGTGACAGCGGTCTCGACCCGGAATGGCTGGAACTGGAATTGACCGAGAGCAGCCTGATCGACGGCCTGGACGCGACGACTGCCGCGCTGCGGCAACTGCGGGCGGCAGGAGTGTCGATTGCGATCGACGATTTCGGCACCGGCTATTCGTCGCTGAGCTACCTGAAGCAGTTACCGATCGATGCATTGAAGATCGACCGCAGCTTCCTATCCGGCGTCCCGTTCGACCGGAACGATACCGCGATCGTGAATGCGACCATCGTCATGGCGCACCAGATGGGATTGCGGGTGATCGCGGAAGGCGTCAACACCGGTGCACAGATCGGCATCCTCTGCCGGCTCGGCTGCGACGAGATGCAGGGCTACGAACTCGGACGTCCCATGACTGCCGGCGAGTTCGCGGAATTGCTGATGTCGCAGGCGCCGGCGGCAACCGAGTGACCCGGCGGTCCTGCCGGATTCGGAGCGCTTATTCGCCTGCCGGATGTCGATATGAGGAAATGTGATTTCAGAACTTCCCTGTATCCCGGTAGACTAATTCCCGTCTCCTCCAATCCTCCTTTGGAATTGGATTCAGCCCGCCTTCCGTATTCCGGTCGGCGGGCTTTTTTTGTCCCCGGACGCGGTCGCACCTTCCGTGAAGGCAATAAAAAAGCCCGCGCATCTTGCGAAGCGCGGGCGAAATCCAAATCCAAAGGAGGAGGATTGGAGGAGACAAGTCAGCATCGTACTGCACTGCAAAAAAGAAAGGAAATCACGTTTCCCCATAACAATTATTCACCGTGCGCATAACATGCGGAAGTTTCGCCTGCCGAAGGCGCGGTGAACCGGAATTCACTTTCGGTACCGGCCGAGGCGTTCTGCATTCGCCGTCGCCCGCGCATGCACCGGACGCAAACCCTGCTGTGCCACGCGTGCCGCCGATCGGTGAATCTGACGACTGGCTGCCGCAGCGTTTTCCATCGTGCCGCGCAAAAGGCGCTGTTGCGCCGCGTTCGCTGCAACCGGTGAATTCCACGCTTGGGCAAGCGCGAACATGCTTCCGGCGCCCAGCGCGAACTGTCGGGCCGCAATGGCATTGACTTCGCGCTGAAGATGGAACAGGCGGGCAGTCATGGCCTGGGCCGACTCGGTCGCCGCTTCCAGCTTTTCCTGTCCCATGCGCTGGAATTCACGCCGGTCGCGGGAATTCGGAATCGGGCCGGCATTCAGCATGCGGCCGGTGCGGTGCGTGATGACCTGCGCTGAAGCGGCCATCATTTCGCCGGTTTTCAATGCAAGTTCGGTCCAGAGAAAGAACGGGTTTCCCGCGAACGGATTGGTTTTGCGCATCATGGTGACCTCGTTGGCGGATGTCGCGGAAAACCGCGCCCGCTGAATAATCGACAATTTATATTGCAATGCAACATTCGATTCCCGGAACATGTCGAAGTTCCGCCAACGCAGGACGCCACGCCGCTGGATAGGACCGCAATCTTCCGCTTAGCTGTCCCGAACTTGTTTTATTTGAAACGCTTAAAATAACCAGCCACGGCCGCCGCGCCCGTTTTCCTGCCCTCATTTTCAAGGAGACCCCGATGCATTCCCGCTATATCGACATCCCGTCCGAAGACGGCAAGCAATTCAAGGGATACCTGACCCTGCCTCCCACCGGCAGCGGCCCGGGTATCGTCCTGATCCAGGAGATCTTCGGCGTGAACGGCCATATTCGCCAGGTCGCCGACCAGTACGCGATGGACGGTTTCGTCGTGCTGGCACCGGACGTGTTCTGGCGCCTCGAGCCGGGCGTCGACCTCGGCTACGATGAACAAGGCTTCCAGAAGGGATTGTCTCTGATGCAGAAGATGGATTTCCCGATGGCGATCCACGATCTGGCGAGCACCGTCAAGGCGCTGCGCGGACTACCCGAGTGCAAGGGCAAGGTGGCCTCGCTCGGCTTCTGCATGGGCGGCCTGCTGTCCTACCTGTGCGCCGCGAATGCGGGCGTGGACGCCGCGGTCTGCTACTACCCGGGCAGCATCGACCAGCAGCTCGACCAGGCCGGCAAGATCCAGTGCCCGGTGCTGATCCACTTCGCCGGTAAGGACCACTTCATTCCGCAGGAAGCGGTGGCCGCCACGCGCAAGGCCTTCGCAGGCCGGAACGACGTACGGATCGAGGAGTACCCGGGCGTCGACCACGGCTTCAACTGCTGGGACCGCGGCTCCTACGACCAGCGCAGCGCGGCGCTGGCGCACGGCCGGTCGCTGCAGTTCCTGTCCGACAGGATCGGTTGAACTGCCGGGTTCGCCCGAAAAAAATGCCAGCCCGCGGGCTGGCATTTTTCATTTGAAAGCCCGATTTCAGTACGGGCTCAGCTGCGCGCGAATCTCGCCGCCGGGATGCCCCGCGCTGTGCACGTTGACGTACAGCTTGCCCTCCTTGTATGCCGCGTACTGGCTGTCGTTGAGCATCGAGCCGGCCGGCACCGACCAGGTATTGTCCCCGGTCTTCTTCAACGGCACGATCACCGGGCCGTTGGTGCCGGCCGCGCCGATATGGATGTGGGCTGCGGTGCCGACGATGTTTTCAGTCGTCACGTCGCCCTGCACCGTCTTGTCGCTCGCCACCATAATGTGTCCGGTGCCGGAGGCGTTGGTGCTCACCGGCGGCACTTCCTGGGCGCCGGTGAGATGCACCGCCTCGTTGGCGCCGCCATGCATCATGTTGCCCATGGTGCCGCATGCCGCGGTGAGGGCGGCCGCGGCCAGCATGGCAGAAAGGGTTCGGGAAGTCGCGAGGATTCGACGCATGGTGGTTCCTTTCGATCGATTGGGCGGACGGGCGAAGCGCCGGCCGGTCGTCCGCATGCCGGCCGCTCGCCTACCTTACCAGATCGCCAAGAAATCGCGGTCCGGCCCGACGGTCGCACCGCGACGGCATCAGGCGGTGAGCGTCTGGAGGTCGGCCGGCTGCTTGCCCGAGGCCGCCTGCTTCGCCTTGCGCAACGCGATCTGCTTGGCCCGGGAACTGGACGGCGGCAGGCGACGCAGCGACTTCAGCGATTCACGATCGTTGATCGTGATCGAGCGCTGGTCGACGGTGATCAGGCCGATTTCGTTGAACGCGGACAGGGTGCGGCTGACCGTCTCCAGCGTGAGTCCGAGGTAGCTGCCGATCTCGTGACGCGTCATGCGCAGGTTGAAGAATTTGCTCGAGTAGCCCATGTCGGCGAAGCGGTCCGACAGCGAGATCAGGAAGCGCGCCACCCGCGCCTCGGCGCTCAGCGCGCCGAGCATGCTGACCATCGCCTGCTCACGCACCAGTTCGCGGCTCATCACGCCGTACATCGCCGGTTCGAGTTCCGGGTGCACGCGGCCGAGGGCGGTCAGTTTCTTGAACGGGACCAGGATCAGGTCGCAGTTGGACAGCGCCACCGCTTCCGATGCATAGCGTCGGGAATGGATGCCGTCGACGCCGAGCATGTCGCCTTTCATCGGGAAGCTCAGCACCTGTTCGTTGCCGAACTCGTCGATCAGCACTGTCTTCAGGAAGCCGGAGTGGACGATGTACAGCGTGTCGAACGGCTGGCCGATCGTATGCACGCGCTGTCCGGTCTTGAACTGCACGTGCTGAAAAAGCAGTTCATCGTCCGCCACTGCCCCGACGGAAGGAATGCGCAGCACGTCGCAGACTTCCTTCAGGTTCGACCAGAGCCTGCCCTGGCGCTGCCAGCCGGCTTCCGTCGCAGATGCATTTGCGGCGGTTGCGGCGGTTGCGGTAGCGTCGGACCGTGCACTAGACGTATTTGTGGACAACATAACCACCTCCCATGCGTTGAAGACTTCGATATGGATGAAACCGTTGAATCATGAAACCGTTGAACCCTGTAATTGGCGTGCCGGCGGCTTTCCCGACTCAGGCAGCCGTCGCGCGATGGCGTCGGCCTTCCTTGACCCTTGTCGGGGCGCCGAAGCGCTTGGCGAAGCGATATCGATTCGCCGCTTTGCTTGCCGATTTACAATTTCTTTATGGAAATTTAAAGGATTCGTTAAAATTATGGCAATGAAATCGGGTTCGCACAATCCCTAAATCCCAAAAAAATGGGCAAAAAGTGAGATTTTTGTTGTTTCATTTCTAATAAGAAACGAAACTGGCGAAAAACCGATGGCAGAGGGAAAGAAAGTGTCGAAACCGTGATTCAAATCGAGATTCTTTTACAAATAACTTGATTTGATCTCACAGTTGAACTAAGCGGAGAAAGTCTGGCCGCCGCCGCCGGGAAAATTGCAGGGAATATCGTGCCGGGCCATGGTGCCGCCAGCGGCCAGGCGGAAATGAAAGAAAGCCGGTGAATTCTGTGCCTCCGCCCGGCGAGGCGCAACGATCGCGGGCGTCTTCCGTCATGTAGCAAGGGCAGGGCGGGCAAGGCGCGAAACGTTCACGCACCCCGCGCAGGCCGGCGCTCGTGCGGAACGGGCGGTTTGCTACACTCGCGCGCAACGGCGCCCGGCGGCGCCCGACGCACCGGGCCGCGGCGCGATGAAGCAAGGCGGCCCGCACCGCCATTTCATCGCATCCGGTCATGATCCAGATCCAATTAAGCAACGTCGGCCACATCATTCAGCTTGCCGTGGCGCCGGTCTTCCTCCTCACCGGCGTCGGCACCAACCTGACCGTATTGACCAATCGCCTCGCACGCATCATCGACCGGTCCCGCGTGGTGCAGGAGCGGATGCGGGTGTCCGGCGAAGACCCGGATTCAATCCAAGAGATCGATGTGCTGTTCCGCAGGAGCTATCTGATCAACCGTGCGATCACGCTCAGCACGTGCTGCGCGCTGCTGATCTGCATGGTGGTGGCGATGCTGTTCGTCGGCGATGCGCTCGACGTGCAACTCAACGGGTTGATCGCCGGCCTGTTCATCGCAGCGATGCTGTCGCTGATCGGCAGCTTCGTGTTCCTGCTGCGCGAGATTTTCGTCGCGACCGATACGATGGCGATGCGCAGCGTGATGGACCACCATCGCGGCCGCCGGCGCGCGACGGACAAGGCCTAGACGGAAAGCCGACGGCGATCGCTGCACCGGGCTCTGCTCTACCAGGCTCTGCTCAGGACAATTTCGCCGCGTGTTCGCGCGTTGCGTGGAACACCACCGCCGGCCAGCGTTCCTGCGTCAGCTTGAGATTCACGCCCGACGTCGCGAGATACGCCAGGTTGCCGGCGGCGTCGTGCGCCAGGTGCTGCCCTGCCGTCGATTTCTCGAAGTCGGCCAGGATCTTCCTGTCGTCGCACGAGATCCAGCGCGCGCTGCTGATCGAGGCCGGCTCGAACACCGCATCGACGCCGTACTCGTTCATCAGCCGGCTGGCGACCACCTCGAACTGCAGCACGCCCACCGCGCCCAGGACCAGATCGCCGCCGACGACCGGCTTGAACACCTGGACCGCGCCTTCCTCGCCGAGCTGCTGCAAGCCTTTCTGCAATTGCTTGACCTTCAAAGGATTGCGGATGCGCACCGAGCGGAACAGGTCGGGTGCGAAATACGGGATGCCGGTGAACTGCAGCGGCTCGCCTTCGGAAAAGCTGTCGCCGATCTGCATGTTGCCGTGGTTCGGCAGGCCGATGA
>JBQCGO010000256.1:0-3785 GCA_051955575.1 Burkholderiaceae bacterium | reverse complement strand
AGGCGCGCGGCGTCGACAGCTTTCCGGCGCTGGTCGCGGCGACGATTCAGGGCAGCACCGAGACCACGTTCTACGTGCTCGCGGTCTACTTCGGCGCGGTCGGCATCGTGCGCAGCCGGCACGCGATCCCGTGCGCGCTGCTGGCCGATCTGGCCGGCGTGGTCGCCGCGGTCGCGGTGTGCTACCGGTTCTTCGGCTGAGCGGCGCGGTCCGGCCTTTCCACCTCAGCGTTTCTGCTTCTGCTTGGCGCCGCCGCCGGCGCCTTCGGTCGAGCCGGCCTTCGTGTCGCTCATGTGGTCGTGGCTGGTGTGCGCCGGCTGGCCGGCGCGGCCATCGATCGATTTCGCCTCCGCCTCGGTGGCGGCATTGTCCTTGCGGCGCTGCGCCGCCTCGTTCGGTGTATTCGGGGTGTTCGGATCGCTCATGTCCCGGTCTCCGTGATGGGTGGATGCGATGCGCGGGCCTGTGTTGCGCATCGCCTGCCGGTACGACCCGACGGGGCGGGGAAAATTCCGGCGATGCGAATGCCGCGCCACCGACGGATGCGGCCTTGAACTACATCCGCTGACCGTCGCGCCGTGCGCGCTCGGTGCCGGTGGCATTGCCGGCCGTGTCGTTGCCCGGCAGATCGTCGGCGCTGCGCGGCTCGCCGATGGTGCGGCCGTTCTCCTGCGCGCGGGTCTTCGCCAGCTTCTCGTAGACCGGCTTGCGCGCGCGCATCACCGAGCCGATCGGCCGGTGCGCGGCCACGCCGTGCCACGGGCTGAACGCCAAGCCGTCGTCGATCGCGGCGGCGCGCTCCTCGTTCCAGGCCGGCTGCGGCGGGACCGTGATGCGCGCCACCGCGACGTACGGGCTCTGGTCTTCCGGCCAGATCACCGACGCATCCTCGATCGGCATCGTGTCGAGGTCGGTGCACAGCTGCACCCGCAGTTCCCACTCGCCGCCGTGGTCGCGGAAATGCGCGATCACCGCTTCGCGCAGGCCGTTCGGCTTGCCGTTGACGTCGAGCGGCGCGTCGGCCAGCGCCGCCAGGTCCGGCGACACCGGCGCCGCCGCGACCTTCGCCATGTACGGACCGAACAGCATCGGCACCTGGCTGTAATAGGTTTCGCCCAGCAGGTTCGTCTCCGGCTGGCCGCCGAGGCTGATCACCGTCGGGCTTTTGTGGCCGGTGGCCTCGACCACCTTTTCCACGCCGCGCATCGTGGCCGAGACCGCCTTCTTCAGCGGTTCCGCCTTGTCGGTGGTCTTGGCCAGCATCTTCAGGTTCTTCAGGAAATGCGCGGCGTCCGGCGCGCTGAACGCGGGGCCGTTGACCATCACGAAATCCTGCGTCACGTCGCCTTCCGAGCCGGGCAGCCGTTCGCCTTCCACGCCGACGATCTTGATCGCCATCCCGCGCGGCGTCGACACGCTGTCGTCGAGGATGTCGCCCGGCACCGTGGACAGGCGCATCACCAGCGGATACGTGCCGGGTTTGCTGAAGATACCTTGCGCCAGTTGCGGCGGCAGGTTGTCCAGCACCCGTAGTTCGCCGCGCAGCAGGCCGTGGCTCTTGGCATGCACGCTGCGCAAGCCATGGCCGGTGTCCTTGAAGGTGGTGCTGTTGATGTTCCGCATCGTCTCGCCGAGCGCGGCGATGGTGTCCGCTTCGTCCTTTTCGGGGCGTTCGTAGGAGGGATCGAAGGGCAGAGGGGCGGCGGGCAGGTTGGCAGGCGGCATGGTCGTCTCCTGGAAGGAAGGAAAGACCTGTGGAACCCTGTTATGCGCTGCAGTTGTGTTTGATCGCGGAGAATTTGATATGACGCAATCCATATGCCGGAAACCCGCTCTCTGCGAGATGTCCGGCCGTGCCCGGCTGCCGTCGGGCACCGGTTCAGTAGGTGCCCGGCAGCAGGATGTTGCGGTCGACCTGGTTGATGTCGGTCAGCCCGCACAGCGCCATGGTGATGTCGAGCTCGCGCCGGATCAGTTCCAGGCACTTGGTCACGCCGGCCTCGCCCATTGCGCCGAGGCCGTAAAGGAACGCGCGGCCGAGATACACGCCCTGCGCGCCGAGCGCGCGCGCCTTGATCACGTCCTGTCCCGAGCGGATGCCGCCGTCCATGTGGATCTCGATCCTGCCGCCGACCGCGTCGACGATCGCCGGCAGCGCCTCGATCGACGATTGCGCGCCGTCGAGCTGGCGGCCGCCGTGGTTGGAGACGATCAGCGCATCGGCGCCGCTCTGCACCGCAAGCTTGGCGTCCTCGACGTCCATGATGCCTTTCAGGATCAGCTTGCCGGGCCATTGCTTACGAATCCACGCCACGTCGTCCCAAGACAGCCGCGGGTCGAACTGCTCCGCGGTCCACGACGACAGCGAGGACATGTCCGACACGCCGGTTGCGTGGCCGACGATGTTGCCGAAGTGGCGGCGTTTCGTGCCCAGCATGCCGAGGCACCAGCGCGGCTTGGTCGCCAGGTTCAGCATGTTCGGCAGCGTCAGCTTCGGCGGCGCCGACAGGCCGTTGCGGATGTCCTTGTGGCGCTGGCCGAGGATCTGCAGGTCCAGCGTGACCACCAGCGCCGAGCAGTTGGCGGCCTTCGCGCGCTGCACCAGCCGGCTCATGAAGTCGCGGTCCTTCAGGAAGTAGACCTGGAACCAGAACGGCTTGCTGGTGTTGGCGGCGACGTCCTCGATCGAGCAGATGCTCATCGTCGACAGCGTGAACGGCACGCCGAATTTCTCGGCCGCCTTCGCGCCGAGGATTTCGCCGTCGGCGTGCTGCATGCCGGTCAGGCCGGTGGGCGCGATCGCCACCGGCATCGACACCGGCTGGCCGACCATCGTGGTCGCCAGCGAGCGGTTGTCCATGTCCACCGCGACGCGCTGGCGGAACTTGATGCGGCCGAAGTCGCTGCTGTTGGCGCGGTAGGTGGATTCGGTCCAGGAGCCGGAATCGGCGTAGTCGTAGAACATGCGCGGCACGCGCTTCTCGGCGAGGATGCGCAGGTCTTCGATGTTGGTGATGACGGGCATGGGAAGGCTTTCTTGTTGCGGCGAAACGGGGATGACGACGATGCCGGACGCGCTGGTACGCGAACCGGCTGCCGGAATGCAGGACGTGCGGAGTGTGTCCCACATCGACATGATACGGACTGAAACGTTTTCACTGCTGCATGGAAAAGGATTCAGGGCGGTCCGGACCGGTCCGATTCGCACGAAACACGGCGAGACATGCCAAGGCGCGTCACAAAAAGCGTAACAAGGCGCAACGGATTTGCGGCGGCGCAATTCCCGCGCAAAACACAAAACTCGGCGTCGCGCGCCGCGGTCCAACGGGTTCCTTCACTACGGAGAAAACACGATGACCAAGACTTCCGCATGGCTCGCCGCCGCCTGTCTCGCCGTCGCCGCGCATGCGCCGGCATTTGCCGCGTCCGATGCCGCGAAGGCCGATTCGGATGCAGCCAAGGCGCAAGCCAAGGGCGACTACAAGGCAGCCAAGGCGAAGGCGGAGGCGCGCGAAGACGCGACGAAAGCCGAGTGCGACCGCCTGAAGGGCGCGCAGCGCAGCGCCTGCAAGGACAAGGCCGACGCCGAGGAAGACCGTGCCAAGGCCGATGCCAAGGCGACGATGAAGAAGCGCGACGCGGATGCCGACGCGATGAAGAAATAGCCGGGGCGCTTGCCCTGAAAACGCCGCGGGGGGCGGGGCCGGGGGTGCGGGGCGCGCCCCCGGTGGCGGGAGGGGCGCCCGCCGCGCGGGCGGGGGGGTCTGGGCCGCCCCGCGGGGGGG
>JBQCGO010000255.1:0-6800 GCA_051955575.1 Burkholderiaceae bacterium | reverse complement strand
CCAGCCGGGCGAGGTGATGGTGTCGGTAACCGCCCCCCCGCAAAAAGCGGCCCACCCGCTGAGTTCGTTGGTGACAAACCACAAAACGATGAGCGCGCTGCGGGTCCCGCGCCGCGACGCGAAGATCTTCATTCCGGTGACGTTGGGATAAGACGAGTCGCGTACTCTGCGCGGCCCATTCCCGGTTCCGTTTGCCTCGTGGCCGCCGGTCTCCTTCTGGAGCCGGCGGTTTTTTTATGCCTGCATGCGCCGTTCAACCGTCGCAGGCCAGCGCGTACTGCTCGCCGAGCCGACGCGATTTTTTCCGGGCGCGCGCGGCCGATGTGCCTGAAGAAGACCGCCCCGCCTCGGCCGCATCTTCCTCCGCCCACTTGCGCCGCAGCGCGAGCGAGCGGCCCTTCGCGTCACGCGCCTTCTGTGCGCGGGTGGCCGCCTGCTCCCGACGCGCCTGTTCCTTTTCTTCCTTGTGCCGGGTTGCCTCGAGCCGGTGCAATTCCCGGCGATCGCGGTCGAGTGCCGCGCGCGACGCGGCGGCATCGGCCGGCGACGCGGTCGGTGCGGCCGGATTGCCGAGATCGACCGATTTCGCATGCGGGCAGGGCGTGTCGCGATAACCGACGGTCGAACCGTCGGGCGATTCGCAACGATAGACGGCATGCGCGGGCAGCGCGCAGGCAAGCAGCGACATCGTCAGCAGCAGATGTTTTCTCATCGGCCCTCCCTGGGCGCATCGTCGACAAACCTGTGCCGCACCGGGGCGGCGGTTTCGATGCCGCCGCGCGATGCAGTCAAAGCACTTTTCCGGGATTCATCAGGCCGTCCGGATCGAGCGCGCGCTTGATCGTGCGCATCAGCCCGAGTTCGACGTCCGACTTGTAGCGGCGGATCTCGTCGCGCTTCAGCGCACCCAGCCCGTGCTCGGCGGAGATCGAGCCGCCGAAGCTGTGCACGCTGTCGTGCACCACGAGATTGACCGCGTCCTGCCGTGCGATGAATTCCGCGTCCGGCACGCCGAGCGGCGCCGACACGTTGTAGTGGAGGTTGCCGTCGCCGAGATGGCCGAAGGTGACCATCCGGCAGCCGGGAAACTGCTGCTGCAGCAGCGCGTCGGTCTGGGCGACGAACTCGCCGATGACCGAGATCGGCAGCGCGACGTCGTGCTTGACGTTCTTGCCTTCCTCGGCCTGCGCCAGCGAGATGTGCTCGCGCAAATTCCACAGTGCCTTCGACTGGGCGATCGATGAGGCGATCACCGCGTCGTCGGCAACGCCCTGCTCCAGCGCCGCGCCGATCACGGTTTCGAGCAGCTGGTTCGCGTGCGCCTCGGATTCGCTGTCCGAGATTTCCATCAGCACGTATTGCGGATACGGCTCGGCGAACGGCGACCCGAGCTGCGGGAAATGCCTGTGCACCAGTTCCAGGCAGACTTGGGACATCAGCTCGAACGCGGTCAGCGCCGCGCCGCAGGCCGAGCGCGCCGAATCGAGCAGCGTCAGCGCCTGCTGCGGCGTCTGCAGCGCGATCAGCGCGGTCAGCTGCGCGGCGGGCCGCGGGAATACTTTCATCACTGCGGCGGTGATCACGCCGAGCGTGCCTTCCGCGCCGACGAACAGGTCGCGCAGGTCGTAGCCGGTGTTGTCCTTGCGCAGGCCGCGCAAGCCGTTCCAGAGTTCGCCCTGCGCGGTCACCACTTCCAGCCCGAGGCAAAGTTCGCGCGTGTTGCCGTAGCGCAGAACGGCGGTGCCGCCGGCGTTGGTCGACAGGTTGCCGCCGATGGTGCAGCTGCCTTCGGCCGCGAGCGACAGCGGGAACAGCCGGTCGGCCGCGGCCGCCGCTTCCTGCACCTGCTGCAGCACGCAGCCGGCTTCGACCGTGATGGTGTTGTTGATCGGGTCGACTGCGCGCACTCGGTTCATCCGGCCCAGCGACAGCACAATCGCGTTGCCGCTCCCGTCCGGCACGCTGCCGAGCACCAGTCCGGTGTTGCCGCCCTGCGGCACCATCGGCACCCGCCAGCGGTTGCAGGCGCGTACCACCGCGGCGGTCTCTTCCGGCGAACCGGGGCGCACCACCGCCAGCGCGCTGCCGGTGAAGCGGCGGCGCCAGTCCGTCAGGTAACCGGCCATGTCGGCGGCGTCGGTCAGCACGTAGCCGGCGCCGACGATGCCGCGGCAGGCGTCGAGGAATTCGTTCATTGGGAAGCCTTTTCGATCGCCTGCTTGGCGAGCCGCTTGGCGGTTTTCTTGTACGGAGCGAGATAGAGCAGCGTGCAGACGAAGAACGCCAGGCAGAGCGCGGCTTCGACCCAGCCGAGCCACGCCGAGATGCGCGACGCATCGGTGGTGCCGCGCACGATGCCTTCGGCGAAGTACAGCAGGATCAGCATCGACGCCCACTGCATCGTGTACAGGTCGCGCTTCAGCACGCCGCGCAGCGGCAGCAGCAGCGGCACCACTTTCAGCACCAGCCAGGAGCCGCCCGGACGCAGCGGGGCGAGCGCCAGTTCCCAGGCCACGCATAGCCCGATCAGCGCGAGCAGGCTCAGTGCGGCGCCGCGATAGCCGTATTTTTCGTAGGGGTGATGCCAGGACGAGAGGTCGTTCATGATGCGTTTCGTAAGCGTGAAGCGGTCTGCGCCAGCCGCCTGCCGAGCGCCAGCGCCAGGGTGCGCGACTCGTCGGACAGCGGCCGGTCGCCGTGGACGCCGGCCCAATGGCTGGCGCCGTACGGCGTGCCGCCGTCGGACGTGGTCATCAGTTCGGGATGGGAATAGGGCAGGCCGAGCAGCAGCATGCCGTGATGCAGCAGCGGGATCATCATCGACAGCAGCGTGGTTTCCTGACCGCCGTGCAGGCTTCCGGTCGAGGTGAACACGCAAGCCGGCTTGCCGGCGAGCGCGCCCGACAGCCATTGCGTGCTGGTGCCGTCCCAGAAATATTTCATCGGCGCGGCCATGTTGCCGAAGCGGGTGGGGGACCCGAGCGCGAGGCCGGCGCACTGTTCCAGGTCAGCCAGTTCGACATACGGCGGCCCGTCGTCCGGGATGTCCGGCGCGGTTGCTTCAGCCACCGTCGACACCGGCGGTACGGTGCGCAACCGGGCGTCGCAACCCGGCACGCTCTCGACGCCTTCCGCCACCAGTTCGGCCAGCGTGCGGGTCGCGCCGCGGCGGGAGTAGTACAGCACCAGGATCGTCAGCGGCTCGGAAATCATGCTTGGTATTATAGGGCCGCTTCCTCGACCGACCGCCGTTGCGCGATGCGTCCATTGCGCCATGTCACGAACCCTGATGCCCCTGCCGAATCTCCTGTCGATGCATGGCTTGCCGCTGGCCCGGCTGCGCGATCTGCTGCGTTTCGCGGCGCGCCGGCTGGACGAGGAACACCTGCCGCAGGTGGCCGGCAGCCTCACGTTCACCACCGTGCTGGCGCTGGTGCCGGTGTTGACGATCGCGCTGGCGATCTTCACCGCATTCCCGCTGTTTCATACCTTCCGGGCTTCGCTCGACGCCTACTTCATCCAGAACCTGATGCCGAAAGTCGTCGGCGATACGGTGCTCGGCTACCTGAACCAGTTCGCCGCCAAGTCGATGCGGCTGTCGGCGTTCGGCGGCGCGCTGCTGCTCGGCACCGCGCTGGTGATGATGTTCACCATCGAGCGCGTCTTCAACCAGATCTGGCGGGTGCGCACCGCGCGGCCGCTGGCGCAGCGCATCCTGGTCTACTGGGCCATCGTCACGCTCGGGCCGCTCCTGATCGGTGTATCGATCACGGTCACTTCGTTCCTGTTCACCGCAACCAACGGCGTTGTGCGCCACGTGCCGTTCGCCGACCTGTTCTACACGCTGCTGTCGGTGCTCTTGACCACCGGCGCATTTACTCTGCTCTACCTCACCGTGCCGAACCGGCAGGTGGACTGGTCCGACGCGGCGTCGGGCGGACTGGTGGCCGGCATCGCGTTCGAGATCGCCAAGCGGCTGTTCGCGGTCTACGTGACGCGCTTTCCGACCTACACCGTGGTGTACGGTGCGGTGGCGGCGGTGCCGATCTTCCTGCTCTGGATCTACACCTTCTGGATGATCACGCTGGCCGGCGCGCTGGTCGCGGCGGCCTTGCCGGTGGTCAAGTACGAGCGCTGGTGGCACGTGGCCACGCCCGGCAGCGATTTCGTCGACGCGATGCTGGTGCTGCGCGTGCTCTACGACGCGCGCAATGCGTCGTCGGCGGCGGTGGACGCGGCGATGATCCGCGAGCGCACGCGCCTCGGGTTCGACGAATCCGAAACCCTGTTGCAGCGGATGCTCGACGCCGGCTGGGTGGCGCGTCTGCGTGGTGACGCGCCGTCCCCGCTGTCACGCCTCTCACGCCTGTCGCGTCTGGGCGGGGCGGGGCAGCGGAAACGGACGATGGACCGCTGGACGCTGCTGGCCAATCCGGCCGACCTGAAGCTTGCCGACGTCTACCGGCTGTTCGTCTTCGCCGCGCACGAACATACCTTGCTCGGCAAGAACGTCGAAACCGTGGTGGAGTCCGGTCTGCAGCAGCCGGTCGGCGAATGGTTCGCGAACGATCTCGCGATCAGAATGAAACCTGGCCGGTCGCCATTTGCCAGTACATCACCCAGTAGGCAATGAGCGCGTAGCCCGGCTGGCGCAGCGACGACGGCTGGTTTTTCTCGAACAGCGCGTGCCCGGCCCACGCCAGCCCGTAGCCGGCGACCAGCGCCGCGGCGAGCCAGTCCCAGTCGCCCGTGACGAGCAGGGCGGCCAGGCAAAGCAGCGCGAGCGTGGCGCCGGCGAAATGCAGTTGCCGGCAGCGCCGATCCTCGTGCTCGTCCAGGTAGACCGGGTAGAACTCGGAAAACGATTCGAGCCGTTTCGGCAGCGTGGCGGACATGCGCGTCTCCCTGCTGGATGACCATTCCAGCATAGGCGCGCGCTGCGCGGCTTTCAAGGGCGCCCGCCGGGGGGCGGCATGATCCCGGTCGCCCATTCGTACAGCGTGTCCAGCACCACATCCGGCTGCTCTGCCATCAGGCCGTGCGCACCGCCGTCGATCAGCACCGTGCGCGCCGCCGGCAGCCGCTCGCGCAGCGCCGCGCTCGCCTTCGGCGGCGTCATCCGGTCGTCGCGTCCGAGCACGAACAGCGCCGGGCAGCGCAGCGCCGCCGCGGCGGCCTCGCCGTCAGCGTAGGCGTCGCAGGCGCGGAAATCGGTCGCGAACACGGTCGGATCGGACGCCGCGATCCGCTGCATCAGCCGGCGGTTGACGCCGTGCGCGCTGCTACCCAGGTTCGAGCGCGACGCGCGGTACGGCGGCGACAGCGACCAGCCGTTGACCAAATCGATCGCCTGTTGCGGCGCGTTCGATGCGGCATCCAGTAGCGCCGGCGACACCCGCATCGGATACGCGATGGCGACCAGTGCGACGCCGGCGATCCGCTGCGGCGCGAGGCGGCCGGCCTCGAGAGCGACCAGCGATCCCATGCTGTGGCCGATCGCCAAGGCCGTGCCGACTTCGGCGGCATCCAGCAGCGCGATCAGCCAGCGCGCCATCGATCCGATGTCCGCCAGAGGCGGTCCCTCGCTGCGGCCGTGTCCCGGCAGATCGACCGCCAGCACGCCGAAGCCGTGATGCGCGAAGTACCGGGTCTGCAGCGTCCATACCGAGTGGTCGTGCTGCGCGCCGTGGACGAACACCGCTGTCGGCAGGGACGGGTCGAACGGCTTGCCGCCGGTGTGGCAATACGCGCGGCGGTCGTGGACGAGGATTTCCATCTACGCGCCTTTCCGAGCGGCCTTCAGCCCGCGCTTCAGATCGTCCAGCAGGTCGTCGGCGTCTTCCAGTCCGATCGACAGCCGGATCGTGCCTTCGTCGATGCCGGCGGCCGCCAGTTCCGCTGCTGGCACGCGCGAATGGGTGGTGGACGCCGGATGGATCACCAGCGATTTGGCGTCGCCGACGTTGGCGAGGTGCGAGAACAGTTGCAGCGCCTCGACGAAGCGCCGGCCGGTCGCGCGGTCGGCCTTCAGCCGGAACGAGCAGACGCCGCCGCAACCCTTCGACAGCAGAGTGCGCGCGAGCGCGTGGTCGGGGTGGTCCGGCAGCTCGGGGTAGGACACCGACGCGACCGCCTCGTGGCCGGCGAGGAACTCGACCACGCGTCGGGTATTGGCCACGTGCCGGTCCATCCGCACGCCGAGCGTCTCGATGCCCTGCAGGATCGCGAACGCGTTGTGCGGGCTCAGCGCCGCGCCGAAGTCGCGCAAGCCCTCACGCCGGGCGCGCAGCGAGAACGCGGCCACCGTGGATTCCTCGGCGAACACCATGCCGTGAAAACCGTCGTAGGGTTCGCAGAGTTCGGCGAAGCGGCCGGTGGCGGCGTGCGCCGCCGCCCAGTCGAAGGTGCCGCCGTCGACCAGCAGGCCGCCGATCGCGGTGCCGTGGCCGCACAGAAACTTGGTCGCCGAGTGGAACACGAGGTCGGCGCCGTGGTCGAGCGGGCGCAGCAGGTAGGGCGTGGTCAGCGTGCCGTCGACCAGCAGCGGCAGGCCGTGGTCGTGCGCCAGCGCCGCGACGCGCGGCACGTCGAGCACGTCCAGGCCCGGGTTGCCGAGCGTCTCGCCGAACAGCAGCCGGGTGTTCGGCCGGATCGCGGCGCGCCAGGCGTCGAAGTCGCGCGCGTCGACGAAGGTGGTCTCGATGCCGAAGCGCGGCAGCGTGTAGCCGAGCAGGTTGTGCGAGCCGCCGTACAAGGCGCGCGAGGCGACGATGTGCGAACCGGCGCCGGCGATGGTGGCG
>JBQCGO010000254.1:0-16645 GCA_051955575.1 Burkholderiaceae bacterium | reverse complement strand
CGTTGCTCTCGTCGAGCGACAGGCCGATGACGTAGCTGTTGCGGCGCCGGCCGAGGAACAGCGCCGGCCGGCCGGTGACCGGATGGCGGATCACCAGCGGATGCTGCGCGCCCGGCGCTTCGCGCGGGTCGGTCACTTCCTTCATGCCTTTGCGCATCATCCCGGCGCTGTTGTAGGTGGCGTCGTGGATCGCGCGGCGTCCGTCGATGCGCTGCTTCAGGTCTTCGGGCAGCCGCTCGTAGGCCAGGTACATGTTGGACCAGTACGTATCGCCGCCGTGGGGCGGAATCTGCAGCGCGTGCAGCAGCCCGGCGCGCGGCGGATTCTCGATGTAGGTCATGTCGCAGTGCCAGACCGCTTCGCCGTCGCCGAGGTTGCCGATCGGCGCGCCGTTCACCTTCACGTTCGAGATCACGTTGATCTCGGGAAATTCACTGAGGAAAGGCTTGCCGTAGGGGTTCGGGCCGGGCGGGTCGAGTTCGCCGAACAGCTTGCTGAAGGCGAGCAGTTGCGGATCCGACAGCTCCTGTCCGCGGAAGCGCAGGACGAGGTGGTCGTTCCAGGCCTGTTTCACTTCGGCGAGGGTTTCGTCGTCGAGTGGATGATGGAGGTCGACTCCGGAGATTTCGGCGCCGAGCGCCGGTCCGATAGGCGTGACTTGAATGCGTGGCATGGCGGTGTCCTTGTGATCGTTGACGGGAACTGACGATCAATATAGCAACGGACGGCGATAATTCATATGATATATATGTGGCATCCCGCGATACCGGATTCGTATCCCACCTTCCAACCCGCCGCCCAACCCGTCGGCCAATCTTTTCCTGCGTCGCCATGACATCGTCGCGAAGAAAGCCGCTGCAGCGGCGTCACATCGAAGCCCTGGTCGCCGTCGGCAACGGCCGCTCCGTCCATCGCGCCGCGCGCGACCTCGGCATGCCGCAACCGGTGCTGTCGCGGCTGCTCTCGGAAGCGGAAGCGCTGCTTGGCGCACGGCTGTTCGAGCGCTCCAGCCACGGCAGCAAGCCGACGCCGCAAGGCGAAGCGGTGCTGGCGAACGCGCGCTTCGTGCTGCGCGCGATCGAACGCCTGAACGACGCAATCGTCGATGCGCAGCCGACGATCCGGCTCGGCTGCATTCCGCGCGCGATGCACACCCTGATGCCACGGCTGCTTGCGCGGATGTATCCGGCGACGAACAACAATGCGGGCGCGGCGGCGGCCGACCTGCCGTTCCGTTTCCAGGTGGTCGAGGGAAGTTCGAAGACGCTGTTCGATGCGATCGCCGCCGGCGAACTCGATTTCGCGATCCTCCGCAGCACGGCTAGTGCGGCCGGGGCGGCGGGCGGCGGGGAGGAAGTGGTGGTGGAACGGTTGTACGACGAACGGACGGTGATCATCTGCGCCGCGGACCATCCGGCCATGCCGGCCGGACCGGTCGCGCTGTCCCGCCTCGCCGGCCAGGGATGGGCGCTGCCCGAAGCGGAAACCACGTCCCGCGTGGCGTTCGACGAATTCTGGAGCAAGCACCGGCTGCCGCCGATCCGGCCGGTGATCGAAACGCGCTCGTTCGAGTCGAACCTGGCGCTGGTCGCCGGCACGCGGTTGATTTCGATCGCGCCGGAATCGATCGCGCGCAGTCACGTGGAGTTCGGCGTGCTGCGCATCCTGAACGTGCGCCGGGCGCTGCCGGCGAATCCGGTCATGCTGGCGTTCCACCGGATGGCCGAGGAGGATTCCGTCCTGCACTCGTTTCGCCGGACCATTCACGAGGCTGCGCGCACGCTCGTGTTCGAGTGAGTGCGGCGCAGGGTTGCGCGCAGTGCTGCAGGCGGGCTCTCAGAGTCTGTTTGCAAACCGTAGCGAGCGGTTCGAGTTCGGTCCGAGAAGCGGAGTCGTACTGTCGTACGGCGAGCATGGGGAACCAAAATCAGGGCCGAAATCGGGCCGCGCAGTAGGTTTTCAAACAGACTCTCAGGCGTATAGCCGCGCCGGGTTGACCGTGAGGATGCAGTCGCGCACCGCGTCGTCCGGCACCCACTCGCGCAGGTCCGCGGCGAGCGAGGCGGGATCGATGTTTCGATAGCGGCTGACCTCGTGGGCCGCCACGCCGGGCTCCCGGTTGGTGTGCGGCCAATCGCTGGCCCAGACGATGCGGTCCGGGTTGGCGGCGACCAGCCGCTGCGCGAGGCGGGCGACGGCGGTGCGCTCGGCCGCGCCGGCGGCAGCGATCCGGTAGGGCGCCGACAGCTTCAGGTACGCATTGCCGCCGCGCAGCAGCGCGAGCACGGCGTGCAGCCGCGCATCGTCGTCGGCAACGGTTGCCGGCAGCATCGCGAAATGATCCAGCACCACGCGCACCGGGAGCCGGTCCAGTGCGGGAGCGACGGCCGCGATCACGTTCGGCGCCGCATAGATCTGGATATGCCAGCCCAGGTCCGCGATACGCGCCGCCCAGCCCGACAGCGCACCGCCGATGGCATGCGGATCGCGCACGCTGGCGCTTTCGAGATTGAGCCGGATGCCGCGCACGCCGGCCGACGCGAGCCGGCGCAGTTCGGCCGGCGGCGCGCCGTCGGGCAGCACGGCGATGCCGCGTCCCGCGCCGGCCAGTTCCCGCAGCGCATCGATCATGCAGCGGTTGTCGATGCCGTAAACGCTCGGCTGCACGATCACCGGATGGTCGATGTCCTGGCGCGCCATGTGCGCGCGCAATGCATCGACCGACGCCTCGCCCGGCGTGTAATGCCGTTCCGGAACCATCGGATAGGCGTCACGCGGACCGATCACATGGACATGGCAATCCCAGCCGCCGGCGAGGGGAGGCGACAGCGCGTCAGCCACGCCGGATCCTGTCGGCGAACGCCCGCCCGGTGTCGCGCGTGCCGAGCATGCCGCCGACGTCGCGGGTGGCTTCCTTGGCCGCGATGGAGTCGCCGATCGCGTCCTCGATCGCGTTGCCGGCGTCGACGAAGGCTTGCAGTCCCTTGCGCCGGCCATGCCAGCCGAGCAGCATGCCGGCCGACAGGATCAGCGAGAACGGGTTGGCGACGTCGCGCCCGGCGATGTCGGGCGCGGAGCCGTGCGCCGCCTGGCCCATCGCGTAGTCGGCGCCGGCGTTGAGCGAGCCGCCGAGCCCGAGGCTGCCGGACAGTTCCGCGGTCAGGTCGGACAGGATGTCGCCGAACATGTTGGTGGTGACGATCACGTCGAAGCGTTCCGGGTTGCGCACCGCGTGCGCCATCATCGCGTCGACGATGATGTCGTTCACCGTCACGTCCGGATAGTCCCGTGCGACCTGATGGCAGACGTCGATGAACATGCCGTCGCCGATCTTCAGCACGTTGGCCTTGTGCACGATGGTGACGTGGCGGCGGCGCGTCATCGCCAGTTCGAACGCGGCGCGCGCGATCCGCTCGCAGCACTGCCGCGTGATCCGGCGCAGCGACACCACCACGTCCGGCGTGATCAGCATCTCGCTGCCGCCCGACTCGACGTTGCGGTCGGCGTAGAAGCCCTCGGTGTTCTCGCGCACCACCACCAGGTCGAGCTTGCCGAAGCGCGCCGGCATGCCGGGGTAGGTGCGCGCCGGGCGGATGTTGGCGAACAGGTCGAGCGTCTTGCGGAAGAATTTCGATGGGTTGATCTCGCCCTTCGATTCGTCCTTGAACTCGTAGGTCGACATCGGCCCGAGCATCAGGCCGTCGGCGCGCCGCACTTTTTCCAGCAGCGCCGGCGTGACGGTCGCGCCGTGCCGCTTCAGGCTGTCGTGGCCGGCGACGTCGTGATCCAGTTCCAGCCCGAGGCCGAAGCGCGCGGACGCCGCCTGCATCACGGCGACCGTCGCTTCCATGGTTTCGGGGCCGATGCCGTCACCCGGCAGGACGATGACTTTCATGGGTTTCGCTTTCCTTCGTGTGCACGACCCGCGGCGCGGGTCATTGGTTCCTGATGCCGGTTTCCTTCACCAGCCGGCCGTACTTGGTCACTTCTTCCTGCACGAACGCGCCGAACTCGGCCGGCGTGTTGGTGCGCAACATCACGCCGTCCTTTTCCAGTTGCCCGCGGAACGACGGGTCGGACAGCAGGGCGTTGACTTCCTTGTTCCAGCGCGCGATCACCGCGTCCGGCGTGCCGGCGGGCGCGAACAGACCGCCCCAGAGGCTGTAGTTGAAGCCCGGCACGATAGTCTCGGCGATGGTCGGCACGTTCGGCAGCGTCGGCACGCGTTTCAGCGTCGACACGCCGACCGCCTTCAGCTTGCCGTCCTGGATCTGCGGCGCGGCGGCCGCGGCGCTGGAAAAGAACATCTGCACGTGGCCGGCCAGCACGTCCGCCAGCGCCTGGCCGGCGCCCTTGTACGGCACGTGCACCATGTCGATCTTCGCGCCGAGCGCCATCGCCGCTGCGGCGAGATGGCCCGGCGTCGCCACGCCCGACGACGCGTAGTTCAGCGTGCCGGGATGCGCCTTGGCCTGCGCGACCAGCTCCTTCGGGTTGCTGAACGGCGCCGAGGGCGGCGCCACCAGCACCAGCGGCGATTCGCCGACCAGCACGATCGGACGCAGGTCCTTGATCGGGTCGTAGCCGAGTTTCGCGGACACGAAGCCGCTGACCGCGATCTCCCCGGTCTGGCCCAGCAGCAGCGTGTAGCCGTCCGGGTCCGCGTGCGTGACGTAGCGGGTGCCGATCGCGCCGGTCGCGCCGGGCTTGTTCTCGACGATCACCGCCTGCTTGAAGGTGGTGGTCAACCGGTGCGCGATCAGGCGCGCGAACACGTCGCCCTGGCCGCCCGGCGCGTACGGCACGATGATCGTCACTGTCCTGCTCGGGTAATCGTCGGCAAGCGCCGCGGCGGAACCGCCGAGCAGCAGGGCGCAGAGGCCGGCGCCGAGCAGGCTGCGGCGGATGCGGCGGGAAATCGGTCGTGCGGTCATGTCGTCTCCTTTGTGGTCGTTGGCGGGTCGGTCTTGCCTGCGCCGGCTGCCGGCGCTTTCCGTGTCTTGCCTTGTCTTGCGTGTGGCTCAGCCGCCGTCCTGCCCGCGGCCCCCGGCTTGCTGCTGTTGCTGCTGCCGCAGCATCTTCAGCCGCTCCAGCAGTGCCTGGCGGATGTGGTGCCGCGCCGCCTCGGCGGCCGCGACGGCGTCGCCCTTGCGGATCGCGTCTAGGATCGCGCCGTGCTCGCCGTGCGAGGTGGCCGCGCGCGGCGCCGATTCCAGCGTGCTGCGTCCGAGCAGGAAGGTGGTGTCGGTCAGCGATTGCAGCGAACGGATCAGGTGCCGGTTGTGCGCGGCGCCGTAGATCGCCTGGTGGAAGGCGAGGTTGGCCGCGACGCGGTCGCCGCCTTCCGCATCCTCGGCGAGGATCGATTCCATGTTGGCGATCTCGGCTTCGGTGGCGTGCTTGGCGGCGAATCCGGCGGCCGCAGCCTCGAGCACCTCGCGCATCGCGTACAGCTCGGAGACGCTTTGCTGGTCGAGCGAGGTGACCACCAGCCCGCGGCGCGGCTCGTGCGTGAGCAAGCCCTCGTCTTCCAGCCGCTTCAGCGCCTCGCGCACCGGCGTGCGGCCCATCGCCAGATGCTCGGCGACATCGATCTCGCGCAGCCGGTCGCTGCTCGTGAAATAGCCGGTCAGGATCTTGCGCTTGATCTCCTGGTAGGCGCTGGCGGCTTGCGTGGTGTCTTTGTGTTTCGGCATGATCGTCTCTGAATATATTTTTGCATACAAAAATATACCGAGTCAAACGGACGGGCCGGCGCTGCCGGGAACTACTCCCCGGTGTGGCTGCGCGGCGGAAGGAGGAGCGTTTTCGGGAGGAGGGTGCTTCGCGGCCGGCGCCGACAATGGACGCGGCAGCGCGAAGGAGGGAAGCGGCGCCGGGCCGGCATGCGCGGGAGAGTCCTTGCGCATGCCGGCCCGTTCAGGGCAGCCGGATCGAACGGCCCCGGCCCGGGCAGCTCGATCGACCGAGTCGACCCGGTCGATTCGGTTGATTCAGTCGATTCAACCGATTCAATCCGCGTGTACGTCGGCGGTCTTGATCACCTTGCCCCACTTGTCGACCTCGTCCTTGATCAGGCGGTCGAATTCGGCCGGCGGCTGGCCGCCCGGCTCGGCGCCCATCGCGTCGAGCTTTTGCCGGATGTCGGGTGCGTTGAGCACCGCCGCGACGTCGGCGTTGACCTTGTCGATGACCGGCGCCGGCGTGCCGGCCGGCGCGACGATGCCCCACCATTGCAGCACCGCGTAGCCAGGCACGGCGTCGGCGATCGCGGGCACGCCCGGCATCGCGGCGAAGGGCTTCGGCGTGGTCACGCCGAGCGCCTTCAGCTTGCCGGCCTTGACGTACTGGATGACGGTCGGCACCGGCGCGAACATCGCCTGCACCTGTCCGCCGAGCAGGTCGGTCAGCGCCGGCGCGGTGCCCTTGTAGGCCACGTGCGTCAGGTTCACGCCGGCCATCGACTTGAACAGTTCGCCGGCCAGGTGGGGCGAACTGCCGACGCCGGCCGAGGCGTAGTTGATCGCGCCCGGCTTGGCGCGCGCCTGGTCGATGAAACCCTTGAGCGAGCCGACCGGGTTGGCGGCGTTGACCACCAGCACCAGCGGCCCCGACGCGGCCAGCACCACGCCGGTGAAGTCCTTCAGCGGGTCGAACGACAGGTGCTTGTAGAGCGAGGCATTGATCGCATGGCTGGGCGAGGCCATCAGCAGCGTGTAGCCGTCGGGCGCCGTTTTGGCGGCATAGGCGGTGCCGATCGAGGAGCCGGCGCCAGCCCGGTTTTCGACCACCACCGGCTGCCCCCATTTCGCGCTCAGCTTCTGACCGATGACCCGTGCCAGCATGTCGGCGCCGCCGCCGGGCGCGTAGGGGACGATGATCCGCACTTCTTTGTCGGGGTAGCTGCCGGCCGTCGCCGCCGGTGCCGCCGGTGCCGCCAGCGCCGACAGCGATGACAGCAGCGCGCCGGCCGCGAGGACGGCGATGGCGGTGGATGCAAAGGGAATGCGCTTTCCTTGGTGTCGCATGCTTGTCTCCATGGATATTGTCGTGATGCTTCACGGGGATCGTGAAGACTGCTTGCCGCGTTCGCCGGCCCTCTTGCCTCTTGCGTGCCGGGCCTACGACGCGGATTCCTTGCCCGCTTGGAACAGGTTGTCGCGCACGTTGTGCAGGTGCCCTGCCAGGATTTTTTTTGCCAGCACCGCGTCGCGCCGGCGCAGCGCGTTGACGATCGCGCGGTGCTCCTTCTGGTAGGCCTGCCGGCGCTGGTCGGTCAGACTCTTCTTTTTCAGCAGCCCCCACTCGGCGCGGTTGCGCACGTCATTGATCATGTTGAACACGCCGATGACGAAACCGTTGTGCGTGGCGAGCGCGATCGCCTTGTGCAGCGCGCCGTCCCAGTGCTCGAACTGGGCGAAGGTGGCCGCCGCCTCGGCCTTGCGGCAGCATTCCTCCATCGCCGCCAGGTCGTCCGCGTTGGCGTTGGCGATCACCAGGTCGATCCGCGCCGGCTCGAACGCCCTCCTTGCTTCCATCAGTTCGGCCGGGCTGACACTGGTCGCCGGCGGATTGAGCGCCGGCAGCCGGTCCAGCGCGTCGTCGGCGACGAAGGTGCCGCTGCCGACCGCCTGCACGATCAGCCCCATGTCCTTGAGCTGACCGAGCGCGCGCCGCACCGAAGACCGGCCGACCCCGAAGGTCTCCATCATCCGGCGCTCCGACGGCAGCCGCTCGCCGGGCGTCCAGCGCCCGTTGCGCAGCGTCGTCAGCAGGGTTTCCTTGAGCAGATGAGTGGTGTCGATGTCGTTCACGGTCATGGAATCGGCGCGGCGCGGCAAGGGCGGAAGGGAAAGGCGCGCCGGCAGGCGAGGCGTCCCGGGTGCCGGCGTCGGCGATCCCCGGTCCGCGCGTTGACATGCCTGAAACGCGCTGCTAAAGTGGTTCGAACGATTACAAATATAAACCAATTCAAACCACTTTGGCAAAATCCGGATCGGCAAAACCCGGATCGGCGAAGTCTGAATTGGCGGTTCGAACCTTCGGATCCAAGCAATCGATGCGGCCCGGTCCGCATTCCCTGACCCACGGAGAACACACTATGCGGTTTGCAACACTCGAGATCGACGGTCGGCAATCGGTCGTCGCGGTCGACGACAACGGTACTCGCTTCTGCGAAGCCGGCCGGTTCCTGCCCGGCTTCACCGGCGACATGGTCGACTTCATCGCGCGGGTGCCGACGCCGGCCGCGCTCGATCTGCCGGCTTCCGGCTGGCGGCCGATCGGCGAGGCACGCCTGTGCGCGCCGATCCCGACGCCGCGCCGGAACGTCTTCTGCGTCGGCAAGAACTACCACGAGCACGCGAAGGAATTCAGCCAGTCCGGCTTCGACCTGTCGGCCAGCAGCAGCGAGGTGGCGCCGCCGGCGCCGGTGGTGTTCACCAAGGCCCCTTCCACGGTGATCGCCTGCGGCGAAACGGTGTCCGCATTTCCCGAACTTACCCAGCAGCTCGACTATGAAGCCGAACTCGGCGTGATCATCGGCCGCGCCGGCCGCCACATCTCGAAAGAGGACGCGCTCGACCACGTCTGGGGCTACACCGTGATCAACGACGTCACCGCGCGCGACCTGCAGCAGAAGCATCGCCAGTGGTTCCTCGGCAAGTCGATGGACACCTTCTGCCCGATGGGTCCGTGGATCGCCACGGCGGACGCGGTGCAGTCCGACCGCCTCGACGTGCGCTGCTGGATCAACGGCGAACTGCGCCAGGACGCCAACACCCGCGACCTGATCTTCGACATCCCGACCATCATCGCGTCGATCTCGGCCGGCATGACGCTGCAGCCGGGCGACGTCATCGCCACCGGCACGCCGGCCGGCGTCGGCATCGGTTTCAAGCCGCCGAAATTCCTGAAGGCCGGCGACGAGATGAAGATCGAGATCGAAAGCATCGGTACGCTGGTCAACCGCGTCGCCTGACGTCCGCGGACGGCCGTCGCGGCCGTCTTTTTTCGTCACCTGTTTCGCCACCTGTTTCCCCACCTGCCGCCGGCATCCCGGCCATGGAGAATGCAATGAAGAAGCGAGGATTCGTATCGATGTTGCGGAAGCTGTCCGGTTGCGCGCTGGGCGTCGCCGCCCTGGCGATCTCCGCCGGCCCGGCGCGGGCGGACGACTATCCGTCGAAGCCGATCCGCATCGTCGTGCCGTTCGCGGTCGGCGGCCCGGCCGACATCTACGCGCGCATCGTCGGCCAGCGGCTGCAGGCCGCGCTGGGCCAGAACGTGATCGTCGACGACCGGCCCGGCGCCGGTTCGCTGATCGGCACCGAGGTGGTGGCCAAGAGCGAGCCGGACGGCTACACGCTGCTGCTGATGTCGAACACCCACACGGTCAACGAGTCGCTGTTCCAGAAGAAGCCGTTCAAGCTGATGACCGACTTCGCGCCGATCGCGCCGATCAACTACTCGGACCTGGTGCTGGTGGTCAATCCGAAGGTGAAGGCGAACACGCTCGGCGAGCTGCTTAAGCTGGCGAAGGCCGAGCCCGGCAAGCTGACCTACGCCTCGTCCGGCCCCGGCACGCCGTACCACATGGCCGGTGAACTGTTCAAGTCGATGGCCGGCGTGGACATCCTGCACGTGCCGTACAAGGGCAGCTCGGCCGCGCGCAACGACGTGCTGGGCGGGCAGGTCGACATGATGTTCGACGCGGTGCCGACCATGGCCGGCTTCGCGCGCAACGGCAAGGTGCGCGCGCTGGCGACCACCGGCAAGACCCGCTCGGCGGTGCTGCCCGACGTGCCGACGGTGAGCGAGGCCGGCGTGCCGGGCTACGAGGCGGTGATCTGGCTCGGGCTGATGGCGCCGAAGGGCACGCCGCAGCCGGTGATCGACAAGCTCAACGCCGAAGTGACCAAGCTCGCGTCCGATCCCGCGGTGGTGAAGGCATGGGAAAAGCAGGGCGCCACGCCGATGAAGATGACGCCGGCCGAATTCGGCAAATTCCTCAACGAGGACATCGCGAAGTGGGCGCGCATCGTCAAGATTTCCGGAGCCAAGGTCGACCAGTGAGCGAGAGCAAGACCGTGCCGCTGATCGTCAACGGCGTTCGGCATGACGTATCCGATCCGGAAAACACGCCGCTGCTCGACGTGCTGCGCGACATGCTCGGCCTGAAGGGCGCGCGTTTCGGCTGCGGCGCCAACCAGTGCGGCGCCTGCTTCGTACTGGTCGACGGCCACGCGGTCGCGTCGTGCGACACGCCGCTGTGGGCCGCCGCCGGCAAGTCGGTCACCACGGTCGAAGGACTCGGCACGCCGGCCTCGCCGCACCCGCTGCAGCGGGCGTTTCTCGACGAGCAGGCCGCGCAATGCGGCTACTGCACTGCCGGCATGCTGGTCTCGGGCGCAGCGCTGCTGGCGCGCTGCCCGCGGCCCGACGCAGAGCAGGTGAAGGAGGCGCTCGACCGCAACCTGTGCCGCTGCGGCAGCCACAACCGTATCGTGCGGGCGGTGCTGCGCGCCGCCGGGAGCGACGCGCCGTGAACATGGCTTACGTGATGGCGAAGGCCGGTAACGACGGTAACGACGGCGGCGCCGTGCGCCTGCCGGGCAGCCTGCAGGTCAACCGCCGCCTCGACCGCTGGCTGCGTGTCGCGGAGGACGGCTGCATCGAAATTTTCTCGGGCAAGGTCGAGCTCGGCCAGGGCATCCTGACCGCGCTGGCGCAGATCGCCGCCGAAGAACTCGACCTGCGCCTGGATCAGGTCCGCATGGTGGCCGCGACCACCGCCTCCAGCCCGAACGAGGCGGTGACCTCGGGCAGCCTGTCGATCCAGGAATCCGGCGCGGCGCTGCGCCAGGCTTGCGCGGAAGCGCGCCGCCTCTGGCACGACGCCGCCGCGGTCGCGCTCGGCGTCGAGGCCGGTTCGCTGCACGCGGTGGAAGGGCGGTTCATCGCCGCCGACGGCCGCTCGGTGACGTACCGGCAGATCGCCGATCCGAAAATGCTGGCGCGCGAGGCAAGCGGCGACGCCTGCGCCAAGGACGCGTCCCAGTACCGCGCGGTCGGCGCGGCGGTACCGCGCATCGACCTGCCCGACAAGGTGTTCGGCCGGCCGCGCTTCATCCACGACCTCGAATTCCCCGGCATGCTGCACGGCGCGGTGATTAGGCCGTCGACGTTGTCGTCGACCCTGCTGTCGCTGCCCGACGTGTCCATGGACGGCGCGCAAACCGTGCGCGACGGATCGCTGGTCGGCGTGCTCGCCGCGACGCGGCGCGACGCGATGCGCGCGCTCGGGACGCTGGCCGTGCAGGCGCAATGGAGCGCGCCGGCCGCGCCGCTGCCCGACGAACGCGCGCTCGGCGCGTGGCTGCGCAGCCAGCCGGCCGACAGCCACGTGGTGTCTGAAAAGGAAGCGCCGCAAGCCGCGCCCGCCGCCGGCATGCGCACCTTCCGCGCCGCCTACGCCAAGCCCTTCATCGCGCATGCGTCGATCGCGCCGTCGTGCGCGCTGGCACATTTCGACGGCACGCGGCTGCACGTCTGGACGCACAGCCAGGGCATCTACAACCTGCGCAAGGATCTGGCGCTCTGCTTCGGCATGACCGAGGACGAGATCGTGGTCCAGCATGTCGAGGGCGCCGGCTGCTACGGCCACAACGGCGCCGACGACGTCGCGTTCGACGCCGCCTGGCTGGCGCGCGCGACGCCCGGCCGCGCGGTGCGCGTGCTGTGGTCGCGTGCGGACGAACTCGGCGCCTCGCCGTTCGGCCCGGCGATGGCGATCGAAATGGAAGCGGACGTCGACGCGTTCGGCGCGGTGGCCGGCTGGCGCCACGCAGTCTGGAGCAACGGCCACAGCACGCGCCCCGGCCGCGCGCCGACGCCGGCGCTGCGCGACAGCTGGCATCTGGCGCAGCCGTTCCCGGTGCTGGCCGCGGTCAACGCTCCGCTGGCCGCCGGCGGCGGCGCCGAGCGCAATGCGGTGCCGTCGTACGATTTTCCCGCCTGGCACGTGGTCAGCCACCGCGTGACCGCGATGCCGTTGCGCACCTCGGCACTGCGCGCGCTCGGCGCCTTCGCCAACGTCTTCGCCGTCGAATCGTTCCTGGACGAGATGGCGGCCGAACTGGATTGCGATCCGGTCGAATTCCGGCTGCGCCACACCGGCGATCCGCGCGCCGCGGCGGTGATCCGCAGCGTGGTCGAGCGGTCGGGCTGGCACGGCATGGAACGCCGCGAAGGCTGCGGCCGCGGCATCGGGTTCGCACGCTACAAGAACACCAGCGCCTATTGCGCGGTGGTCGCGGAAATCCGCGCCGAGGCGGAAATCCGGGTCGCGAAACTGACCATCGCGGTCGACGTCGGCATGGCGATCAACCCGGACGGCGTGGTCAATCAGATCGAGGGCGGCGCGATCCAGGCGGTCAGCTGGACGCTCAAGGAAGCGGTGCGCTTCGACCGCGATCGCGTCACCAGCGACAGCTGGGAAACCTATCCGATCCTGCGCTTTTCCGAAGTGCCGGAGGTGGACACGCTGGTGCTGCCGTCGGCCGCGCCGCCGGTCGGCGCCGGCGAAGCGTCGCTGGGACCGACCGCCGCCGCGATCGGCAACGCCGTCTTCGACGCGCTCGGGGTGCGGGTGCGCGAACTGCCGATCACGGCCGAGCGCATTCTCGCCGCCTGCGAATGAATCCTTTCATCCTCAACGGATCACTCCTTCAAGAAAGATACTCATGGAATTGCACATACTGAGCGGCGGCGCCGCCAAAGGAATCGTCGGCGCGCTGGAAGCGTCGTTCTCGGCCGAAACCGGCGCCGCGCTGCGCGGCACGTTCGGCGCGGTCGGCCTGATGAGGGACAAGCTGCTCGCCGGCGCGCCGTGCGACGTGCTGATCCTGACCGCCGCGCTGATCGACGGCTTGACGAAAGACGGCCACGCGGTGCCGGGATCGAGCGCGCCGCTGGGCCGCGTCAAGACCGGCGTCGCGGTGCGCCGCGGCGACGCGTCGCCCGACGTGTCCACGCCCGAGGCATTGAAGGCGGCGCTGACGGCTGCGCGCGGCATCTATTTCCCCGACCCGGAAAAAGCCACCGCCGGCATCCACTTCGTCAACGTGCTCAGGAAGCTCGGCATCCACGAGCAGGTGAAGGGCGCGCTGCGCCCGTATCCGAACGGGGCGACCGCGATGCATGCGCTGGGCGAGGCCGCCGAGCCCGGCCTGATCGGCTGTACCCAGGTCACCGAGATTCTCTACACCGGCGGTGTCACGCTGGTCGGCGCGCTGCCGCAGGAATTCGAGCTGGCGACCGTCTACACCGCCGCCGTTTGTGCGCGCGCGGAGCAGCCGGAGCTGGCACGGCGGCTGGTGGCGCTGCTGACGTCGGACGCGTCGCGCCGCGTGCGGGAGCTGGGGGGGTTCGAGCTGTAAGAGCCGGAAGACGCCGGGCGCCGGGCGCCGGGCACGGCCCGCCCGGCGCTACTGCGCCCTGCCGTAGACGTCCTCGAAACGCACGATGTCGTCCTCGCCGACATAAGTGCCGCACTGGACCTCGATCAACACCAGTTCCGTATCGCCCGGGTTGCGCAGGCGATGCCGGTTGCCGGCCGGGATGTAGGTCGACTGGTTGGAGGCGAGAACCGTCTGTTCCTCGCCGTTGGTGACTTCGGCGGTACCCGAGACCACCACCCAGTGTTCGCTGCGATGGTGGTGCATCTGCAGCGACAGCGACGCGCGGGGTTTCACGACGATCCGCTTGATCTTGAATCCCGGTCCTTCCTGCAGCACCGTGTAGCTGCCCCAGGGGCGCATCACCGTGCGGTGGATCTTGTGAGCGTCGTGATCGTTCGCCTTCAGTTGGGCGACGACGTCGCGGACTTGCTGGGCCTTCGATTTGTGCGCGACGAGCAGCGCGTCTTCGGTGTCGATCAGGACGAGGTCGTCCACGCCGATCGCGACCACCAGCCGGTCGTTCGCCTCGATGTGCGTATTGCGGCTGTCGAGAACGATGGTTTCGCAGCGATTGCTGGTGTTGCCGTTGTCATCGGACGGCGTCGCATCGGCGACCGCATTCCAGGCGCCGACGTCTGTCCAGTCGAACGCGCCTTTCACGACGGCGATGTTTTTCGCCTTTTCCATCAGGGCGTAATCGATCGAAATGCTTTCGAGCGCGGCAAATGCGGCCGGAAGGAGAATCTTGTCGCCCTCGGCACGGGCGTCGTTCCAGACCTGCCGCGCGGACGCCAGCAAGTCGGGACAGTAACAGGCGAACGCTTCGAGAATGGCCTCTGCCTTGAAGCAGAACATGCCGCTGTTCCAGACGTAGTTGCCCGCCTCGAGGTAGCGCGCCGCGGTGACCGCATCCGGCTTCTCGATGAAACGCGTCGCCTTGCGCGCATGCGAACCGATCGCGGCGCCGGTTTCGATATATCCGAATCCGGTTTCCGGCCCCGTCGGGCTGACGCCGAACAGAGTGAGGAAGCCTTCTCCAGCCGCCGCCGACGCGCTTTCCACCGCGGTCCGGAACGCTGCCGTGTCCTTGATGAAATGATCGGCCGGCATCACCAGCATGTCCGCCGAGGCGTCTTCCCGCAGCGCCCACATCGCCGCCAGCGCAATGGCCGGCGCAGTGTTTCGTCCCACGGGCTCCAGCAGGTACTGCGGCTGACGCTCTTGCGGCGCCAGATCATCCTTGGACAGGAAATAGTAGTCGCGATTGGTGACGATCAGCGGGGTCGCCTGGCCGGCAACCGCGAGCGCGCGCTCGTACGTCTGGGTCAGCAGGGTCTTGTCGCCGATGCGCAGAAACGGCTTCGGACGCGATTCGCGCGATACCGGCCACAGGCGGGTGCCGGCGCCGCCGGCGAGGATGATGGGAATGAGCATGCGTCGTCGTCAGGGAAGCGTCGGGAGCGCCGGTCTTGCGCTCTTCGTGAATGGTGTTCTGCGGGACTGTCTTAACCGGGTTGCAAGCCCGAGCAATCTTAACCTACCTGCATTACGCCAACGCGTTATTCCTGCGCCGAGGGCTTCGCCGCGTCACGCCGGTTGCAAATGGAAATGGTCGGCTTTCTTTACACTTCCCAGGACGCTGCCGCGGCCGGCTGCGACAAGCCATTGAATTTTATTGAGAATTAAACTTGGCATAAATCCTGCTCATGAATTTATTGGTACTTGGTCGTCTTGTAGAACGTCACCTTGCGAGTTGGGAGAGAGCCATGAAAACGTTTTGGAAAGCGTTGCTGACTGCAAGCACGGTCGGCTTGATTGCCGCATGTCCGCTGGCGGGAGCCGTCCAGTTCGATATCACGAACGCGACCTTTTCGCCCGGAACGGGCTACGGGATTGACGCGAACGAGTCATCGGGAACGCTGCTAGGTGTCCAGTTTCCGACCGGCGGTTTTTCACCTTTGAGTTTCAACCTCACATCGATCGGACAATCCTATACCTTCGATGTGGGCAACATCACGCTCAATGAGCCGAATGCGCAAGGCGGAATCAATGCCAACGAGACGGACAATCTCGGCGTGACCGCTACGTACACCTTTGTCAATCCCCTCGGGTCGACGCGAACGGTTTCCGCAACCGGTACGGCGACCGTCGGTTCGGTAAGCGACTCGTTTGTTGATTACGTCCTGACATGGACCACATTGCCGATCGATTTCGGAACGGGCGGGTTATTTGATCTCGCCATGAATCAGCTTTCGTTCGCAACTACCGGAGAAAAGCTGACCCAGCAAGCGACGATCACGCTTCGGAGTCTCCCCGCGACTGCAACGGTGCCCGAACCGCAAACGATCGCCTTGCTCGGTTTGGGCCTCCTGGGTTTCGCGATACGGCGAAAAACCGCTCGCCGCGATCGTTCCTAGTTATTGTCCTTCGGCTCGCGGATTTTCCTGAAATCCGCGAACCGTGCTTGTTCAAAATCCTCCTGCTGACGCTTCCAGGCGAAAACGGTCGTAATCCCGGTCGGTGCAACGCCTTGGATCGATGGCGCCGGAACGATTCCGTCCAGACCGGAAGAATTGCTGCGTTTGATTGGGAATGCTCTCGACAGTAATTGCCGGATCGAATATCGGCACTTGCCCTGGCATTCAAAACCATGCTCGCCTCCGTGTTCCGCAAACCGCGGCAAGCCCTCCGTCGCTCGACTCGGCCCTTTCCATTTGGCAATTTCATAAATCTGTCTCGCTACCCGAACGGGTAATTGCGGAATTGAATATCGCGATAAGAAGTCATGGTGTCGATTTCCGCACTGAAATTCTGCGGAAAATTTTTTGCAAGGGGCCGAGTTCAGCCTCTTGATGCTGGCTGACCATGGCAGCGAACAGGGTTTTCTCGCGGCCTTCCTGCAGCGGATTGCATCGTGGCCCCCAGGTTGACTTACGACAAGTCCATGGTTTTCCGATTACGGCGACATTGCTTATCCCGAGCCGGGCTGTGCCGCTCCCGTATCGTCGTATTGCGCTGAAGTAACGCGCAAAGAAGCGTCAGCTTGAGTGATCCGCCTGACAGCAGCGTAATCCTTGAACTGCTGTCCGGGTCGGCTTTCATCAGACAGAGAAAAGACAATCTGGGTTTGACATCGAATCAGTGCCGTCGGAGAAAAAATTGAATGATCGGAGGTCGTCATTACT
>JBQCGO010000253.1:0-6881 GCA_051955575.1 Burkholderiaceae bacterium | reverse complement strand
CACCAGCGACGACTTGCCCATGCCGGACTGGCCGATCAGGATCGTGTCCTGGCCTTCGAGCAGCGGGCGCAACAGCGCCAGGGCCTCGTCCGGCGCCGCGGTCGCGGACGTCTCGTGCACCGGATAGCCGAGGCCGGCGTAGAGGGCCATGCGCTGCCGGGCCGCGGGCAGGGCGGCGGCGACGTCGGTCTTGTTCAGCACCAGGTGCGCGGCGACGCCCGCCGCTTCGGCGGCCACCAGCGCGCGCGAGACGAGGTCGTCGGCAAAACCCGGCTCGGTCGCGACCACGATGAACAGTTGCGTGACGTTCGCCGCCAGCAGCTTGGACTTGTATTGGTCGGAACGGTAGAGCAGGGTCCGGCGTTCGCCGATCGACTCGACCACGCCCTGGTCGGCCGAGGTCGGCAGGAAGCGGACCCGGTCGCCGACGGCGAGGTCGCTTTTCTTGCCGCGGGTGACGCATTGCACGAAGCGTTCGCCGGCATCGACGAGGTAGTGGCGCCCGTGCGCGGCGATGACGATGCCGTCCTGCAGCGATCCGGTCTGCGCCTTGTCCCGTGGAGCCGTGCGGGGCCGCGCCATCCTTCAGGCGAACGACTGCCGGAACAGCGCGTCGATCTTCACCGCGCAGATGAAGTCGTTGATCGACAGGCCGCCGAGGCCGTTGTTGACGCTGTGCGTGTGGAAGCGGACCGTGCAGCGGTTGTAGCCGACCTCGAGGTCCGGGTGGTGGTCTTCCGCGTGGATGATCGCGGCGATCGCGTTGACGAAGGCCAGCGTGCGGTAGTAGTTCTTGAAGGCGAAGCTTTTGACGATGCGGCCGTCCTCGCGGCGCCAGCCGTCGGTCAGCTTCAGGTGGCGCTCGACCGCCTCGTCGTCGAACGCGTCGGTCTGCGGGCTGCAGCGGCTGGCAAGCAGGGCGTCGCGATCGGTCATGGCGGTTCTCCGTCGGCTACGCGGCGTGGAGGCGCCGGATGCGCAGCGCCGCCGGCGGATGCGAATCGTAGAACGCCGAGTGCAGCGGGTCCGGCGTCAGCGTCGACGCGTTGTCTTCGTACAGCTTCACCAGCGCCGACACCAGGTCTTGCGCGCTGGTGTATTTCGCCGCGAACGCGTCGGCCTCGAACTCATGCTTGCGCGAGGTGATCGACGACAGCGGCGACAGCAGGAAGGTGAACACCGGCAGCACCAGCACGAACAGAATCAGCGCCATCGCGTCGTTGCTGGCGTTGAGCATCGGATCGACGCCCAGGCCGGTATAGAACCAGACGCGCGTCTTCAGGTAGCCGAGCAGCGCGAGAAAGCCGAGCGAGATCGCGAACAGCACCGCGATCCGCTTGACGATGTGCTTCAGCTTGAAGTGGCCGAGCTCGTGCGCGAGCACCGCCTCGATCTCCTGCGGCGCGAGGCGCGACAGCAGCGTGTCGAAGAAGACGATGCGCTTGGCCGAGCCGAAGCCGGAAAAATACGCGTTGCCGTGCGCGCTGCGCTTCGAGCCGTCCATCACGAACAGGCCGTTCGACGCGAAGCCGACCCGCGCCATCAGGTTGTCGATCCGGCTGCGCAGGCTGTCATCCTCCAGCGGCGTGAACTTGTTGAACAGCGGCGCGATCAGCGTCGGGTACAGCACCAGCATCAGCAGCTGGAAGCCGCTCCACACCACCCACGCATAGAGCCACCAGAGGTCGCCGGTTCTTTCCATCAGCACCAGCACCACCCAGACCAGCGGCAGGCCGATCAGCGCGCCGAGCAGCGCGTTCTTGATCAGGTCGGTGAAGAACAGGCCGGGCGTCATCTTGTTGAAGCCGAAGCGCTCTTCGAGCACGAACTGTTTGTAGTAGGCGAACGGCAGGTCGACCGCGCCCGATATCGCCGCGAACGCGGCCAGCAGCGCGATCTGGTAGGTCATGCCTGGGCCGGTGTGCCGGATGATCGCCAGCGACAGCGCATGCAGGCCGCCGAGCAGCGTGAAGCCGATCAGCACCGCGGTGTTGACCAGCAGCACGACCAGGCCGAGCTTGGTCTTTGCCACGGTGTAGTCGGCCGCCTTCTGGTGCGGCGCGAGCGGGATCTTTTGGGCGAACTCGGCTGGCACCGCGTTCCGGTGCGCGAGCACGTGCCGGATGTGGCGCGAACCGAGCCAGAACCGCACGCCGAGCGACAGCAGCACGAAAACGGAAAACAACACGGTGAATGCGGAGGAGGTCATGCGTGCCTATGGAGCGCTGTGAGAAAATGGCGGTTTGCCAATTGCCCGCACAAAGTGCCGGAGAAGAGGAAAACGATTATGTCACAACCGTCCGAGGCCGATCGCGCGCCTGCGCCGCCCCGTCCGAACGAATTCAACTTGGTCTGGATCGACATGGAGATGACCGGACTCGATCCCGACACCGACCGCATCATCGAGGTCGCCGCAGTCGTCACCGATGCCGAACTGAACGTGCTCGCCGAAGGGCCGGTGTTCGCGATCCATCAGGACGACGCGACGCTCGACAAGATGGATTCTTGGAACAAGGGTACCCACGGCCGCTCCGGTCTGATCGACCGCGTCAAGGCATCGACGGTCACCGAAGCCGACGCCGAAGCCGCGCTGATCGATTTCCTGAAGCAGTACGTGCCGGCCGGCAAGTCGCCGATGTGCGGCAACTCGATCTGCCAGGACCGGCGCTTCATGGTGCGCGGCATGCCGAAGCTGGAAGCCTTCTTCCATTACCGCAACCTCGACGTGTCCACGCTGAAGGAACTGTGCCGGCGCTGGAAACCCGAACTGGCCGCCGGCTTCAAGAAGCACCAGAAACACACCGCGCTGGCCGACATCGTCGAGTCGATCGAGGAGTTGCGCTACTACCGCGAGCATTTCATCCGGGCGTGATGCCGGGGTTCGATCGGCCGCCGCTCAGCCCTGGTGCGGCGGCTCCCCGCAGCACTTCTTGAACTTCTTTCCGCTGCCGCACGGGCACGGGTCGTTGCGGCCGGTCTTCGGCGTCTCGCGCTGCACCGTCGGCGTCGCCGAGCGGCGGCGCGGCTGCCAGAAACGGAACAGCAGCGGCACCGCGGATTCGATCTCTGTCGCGAGCTTGTGCCGCCGCGCCGGATCGCCGATTTCCGCCAATTCCTCTTCCTCGATCTCGTCCGCGCCGAGCAGGTAGAACGGCTGCATCAGCGGCGCAAGATCGCTGCTCCAGACCGGTTCCCACGCGTCGGCGCACAGCTGCATCCCTTCCCAGAAGCCGGCGGCCCAGCCTTCGGCATCGAGGAATTTTTCGCCGGATTCGGTCTGCTCCTCGCAGAACAGCGGCTCGAATTCCTTCGGCGCCGCCTCGAAGGTGATCGCGATCTCGTTCATGAAGCGCGCGATCAGGCCGACGATGCGTTTCTGCTCCTTCTCGGACGCGAACCGCGGCGCGGCCGCTGGGTTGCCGCCCGGATCGCCGCCCGCATCGCCACCCCAAATGCGCGGCAGCCACGCGGCCATCGGCATCTCCAGCGGGCCGATCGCCAGCGCGGTCAGGTAGCCGTGCAGCGTGTCCATCGTCATCGCGTCGTCGGCGCAGCGGTCGGACAGCAGGAAATCGTCGAGTTCGTCGAACTCGTCGTCGGTCAGCGGGTCATCGAGGTGCATGGCGGATTGCGGTCGTCTGAATCCGCTAGTGTAGCGTCGCCCGTACAATGCAGGCATGGCTTCCGATCCCGAATTCTCGTTTTCCGCCCTGGCGCCGGATCTCGTGCTCGACGCCGTCGAATCGCTCGGCCTGCGCGCCGACGGCCGCCTGCTCGCGCTGAACAGCTACGAGAACCGCGTCTACCAGATCGGCCTGGAAGAGGGCGCGCCGGTCGTCGCCAAGTTCTACCGACCCGGCCGCTGGAGCGACACGCAGATCCTGGAAGAGCACGGCTTTGCCGCCGAACTGGCCGCGCGCGAGATTCCCGCGGTGCCGCCGCTCGCTCTGGGCGGCGCGACGCTGCACCATCATGCCGGCTACCGGTTCGCGGTGTTCGCACGGCGCGGCGGCCGCGCCCCGGCGCTCGACGATCCGGCGGTGCGCGAATGGATCGGCCGCTTCATCGGCCGCATCCACGCGGTCGGCGCGATCGCGCCGTTCGGCACCCGGGCGACGCTCGACAGCGCGACCTTCGGCGAGACCTCGCGCGCCTGGCTGCTCGCCCACGACTTCCTGCCGCCGGATCTGCGCGAGGCCTATGCGAGCGTGAGCGCGCAGGCGCTCGACGGCGTGCGCCGCTGCTACGACCGCGCCGGCGCGCTGCCGCTGCTGCGGCTGCACGGCGACTGCCACCCGGGCAACATCCTGTGGACCGACGACGGTCCGCATTTCGTCGACTTCGACGACGCCTGCACCGGCCCGGCGATCCAGGACCTGTGGATGCTGCTGTCCGGGGAGCGCGGCGAGATGGCGCGCCAACTGGCCGACGTGCTGGCCGGCTACGAGGATTTCGCCGAATTCGAGCCGCGCGGCCTGTATCTGGTCGAGGCGCTGCGCACGCTGCGGCTGATCCACTACGCCGCCTGGATCGCGCGGCGCTGGAACGATCCGGCCTTTCCGGCGGCCTTCCCGTGGTTCGGCACGCCGCGCTATTGGCAAGACCGGATCCTCGAATTGCGCGAGCAGATCGCGCTGATGGATGAGCCGCCGCTGTGGCCGGCGTAGGCATCGAAGCGGACGCTTCTTTACTCATGAGGGACGACATGGAACCGATTCGTTTCGGCATCATCGGCGGCAGCGGCCTGTACCGGATGGACGGACTGCAAGACGTCGAGGAAGTGCGGGTCTCGACACCTTATGGCGACCCGTCCGATGCGATCGTCGCCGGCACGCTCGAAGGCGTGCGAGTCGCATTCCTCGCGCGGCATGGGCGCACGCATTCGTTCCTGCCCAGCGAGATTCCGTTCCGCGCCAACATCTGGGCGCTGAAGCGGCTCGGCGTCGATTACCTGCTGTCGGTATCGGCGGTCGGCTCGCTGAAAGAGCCGATCGCGCCAAGGCAGATGGCGCTGCCCGACCAGTTCATCGACCTCACGAAGCGGCGCGAAGGCAGCTTTTTCGGCGACGGCGCGGTGGCCCACGTCGGCATGGCGCACCCGGTCTGCGGCGCGCTCGCGCAACTGGTGGCTGACGCGTTCGACGACGTCGCGCTGCCGGAGACTGTGCTGCATCGGGGCGGCACCTACGTCTGCATCGAGGGGCCGGCGTTTTCGACGCTGGCCGAATCGCAGCTCTACCGTTCCTGGGGCGCCTCCGTCATCGGCATGACCAACATGCCCGAAGCGCGATTGGCGCGCGAGGCGGAGATTGCCTACGCGACGCTGGCGCTGGTGACCGACTACGACTGCTGGCATCCGTCGCACGACAGCGTCACCATCGAGATGGCGCTTGCCAACCTGGCCCACAACGCCGGCAATGCGCAGGCGCTGCTGCGCGCTTGTCTGCGTCGGTTCGCGCAGGGTGCGCCTTCATCGTCCGCGCACGATGCGCTTCGGCAATCCCTGATTACCCGCCCCACCGTGATGGCTGAAGTCACTCGAGAAAGGCTGGCACCGCTGATTGCGAAATATCTCTAACCGTCGTCTCACGATGCTTGCCGGATCCATCGGTAAATTCGATCTCCTTGGCTCCTATGTCTTCCTCGTTAACTCCCCGGCTTGCCGGCTTGGTTCCGGAAAGGAGGCGGATGCAAAGTGTGTTCAGTATGTCGCCCGGAAAATCCGGTGAGCGATTCGGTCCCTGCCATGGCCGACCGGCCGTGGCCCGGACGCACGACGCCGTTGGCATTTCCTGTGGCACCGGCCGCCGGGGTCCGCGGCGCCGGAGCTGAGCTGATTTCGCGTCATGAACGGCCCGGACTACGATTCCGGGCAGGCTTATCTCGGTTGAGTGAGTCGTTGTTTTTGCGCATGCGTGCCGACGCATCAGATCTTCTCGACGGCCGGCGCGGCTTTTTCCTTGCGCTCACTGTAGCGATCAGTCAAGACATCGGCCCGTTCTCGCAACAGGAGGGTGAGCTTAAAGAGCTCCTCCATCACATCGACCAGTCGGTCGTAGTAGGGGGACGGCTTCATTCTTCCGGCTTCGTCGAATTCCTGGTATGCCTTCGGTACCGAGGACTGGTTGGGAATGGTAAACATCCGCATCCAGCGACCGAGAAGCCGCAGTGTGTTGACCGTATTGAAGGACTGCGAGCCGCCACAGACCTGCATGACAGCCAGCGTTCGTCCCTGGGTCGGTCGGATCGCGCCCATCTCGAGCGGAATCCAATCGATCTGGTTCTTCATCACTGCTGTGATGGCGCCATGGCGCTCGGGGCTGCACCATACCTGACCCTCCGACCACAGACAGAGATCGCGCAATTCGGCGACCGCAGGATGATCATCCGGTACGCTGCCCGCTACCGGCAGGGCGGACGGGTCGAATATTCGAGTTTCTGCGCCGAAGCGATTCAGGATGCGGGCAGCTTCTTCGATCAGGAAGCGGCTGAAAGACCGCTCCCGGAGCGACCCGTACAGTAGAAGGATGCGCGGCGGATGCGTCATGCTGGCTGCTGTCCTCAGTACCTGCTCAGAAGGTAATCGAAGGTGTGCGGGGTCGATGGATGGCAGCGTCGGATCGTCGACGAGTCGTATTGGCATGATCTTTATTGATAGGTCCTGGGGTTCGGGTCGCAGTGTACCTTGTGAGATCGACCATCAAGCCCGGCATTGATGCTCGGCCGCCGGAACGTTTTCGCGGTTTCCGCCACATTTCCTCTTGCGGGTGGTGAAGTGGGTTGGTATAGTTCGCGTCCCGTTTGGCGAGGAGGGTTGGAGCGAGGCGAAGCGGGGTGCGGCCTGGGGTGGTTGACTGGGTGGCAAGCGGGGGTAGCGAGGG
>JBQCGO010000252.1:0-5812 GCA_051955575.1 Burkholderiaceae bacterium | reverse complement strand
GCCGCACTGGTGCGAACGGGGGCGGCGACGGTGACGTCAGCGATTGCCTGCATCATTTGTCCAGAAAGATCTCGTCCATGCGACCCCACCGGAAATCGCGGGTCAGTGCCTGAAGGCGCTGCTCGGTCCGGTCGAGGTTGATGTAGTGGCGGAACCGCGTCTTGAAGCCGATCCCCTTTTGCCGCGGCTGGCCGGGGTCGATTTCCCAGGGGTGGAAATAGAAGATCGCCGCCTGGCCGTCCTGCCGGTTGACGTGGCTTACCAGCCAGCGCGATATCGTGTACGGGAAGAACCGGAAGTAGCCGCCGCCGCCGGCCGGGATGTTCCGGTTCAGCACTCGCGCCGTGGTGATCGGCAGTTCCAGCAGCCCGCTCTTCCCGTTCGGATAGAAGGCGAAGCGCGACGCGTCCGGCATGCCGTAGTGGTCGTGCCGGACCGGATAGATGCTGGAGCTGTAGCGATAGCCGGCGTCGAGCAGCACGTCGGTCGCCCACAGGTTGTTCGCCCCGATCGAGAAGCTGGGCGCGCGGTAGCCGAGAACCGCCTTGCCGCCGATGTCTTCGAGCAGCGCCTTGCTGCGGCCGACGTCGTCCCGGAATTCTTCGCGCGTCTGTTCCGAGGCGCGCCGATGGGCGTAACCGTGGCTGGCAAGTTCGTGGCCGCCCGCCACGATCTGCCGGACCACCGCCGGATACCGTTCGGCGATCCATCCGAGCGTGAAGAACGTCGCCTTGATCCGCGTCGCGTCCAGCAGCGCGAGAATCCGCTCGACGTTGCGCTCCACGCGGCAGGGCAGGGCGTCCCAGTCGTCGCGGGAAATGTGCGGGGCGAACGCGGAGACCTGGAAATAGTCTTCGACGTCGATCGTCATCGCGTTGCGTATCGATCCTTGCGGCATGGCGCGGCCTCCTTCGTCAGGCAGCGATGGCGTCGAGGGACCGGGCCCCCATCCAGCGGTCGATGACGCCGGCGATCCTGGTCGCGGCGCGGCCGTCCCAGTATTCGGGCACGCGGCCGGCCTTGCCGCCGTTGCGCATCACCTCGTCGAACGTGCGCAGGATGACCGCGGGATCGCGGCCCGCGATGGTGTTGGTACCTTCCTGGACGGTGATCGGCCGCTCGGTGTTCTCGCGCAGGGTGATGCAGGGAACGCCGAGCGCGGTGGTCTCTTCCTGGATGCCGCCGGAATCGGTGAGAACGACCTTGGCCCCTTTCATCAGCCCGAGGATTTCCAGGTAACCCATCGCTGGCAAGACCAGGATGTCGGGCGTGTCCAGCAGATGCCGCAGTTCGAACTTGTCCACCATCGCCCGGGTGCGTGGATGCATCGGGAAAATCACCGGCAGGCGGCGGCTCGCGGTCGATACCGTTTCCAGCAGCGTACGCAGCGTGTCCGCATGGTCGACGTTCGACGGACGGTGCATCGTCAGAAGGCCGTAGGCGCTGCGTCCATCCATGAAGTCCGCGCGACCGGCTGCTTCGAGGATCGCGCTCAGGGGCAGGGCGCGCTCCAAGTTGCCGACCAGCGTATCGATCATGACGTTGCCGGCGAAATGGATGCGGGCGTCGTCGACGCCCTCGCGTAGCAGGTTGTCGCGGCCGCTGGCTTCCGTGGTGAACAGCAGATCGGAGATCTGGTCGGTCAGCACGCGGTTGATTTCTTCCGGCATGGCGCGGTCGAAGCTGCGCAGGCCGGCTTCGACGTGGATCACCGGTATCGCCTTCTTGGCGGCGACGAGGGCGCAGGCGATGGTCGAATTCACGTCGCCGACCAGCAGCACGGCGGACGGCCGCAGTTCGTCCAGCACCGGCTCGAAACGCTTCATCACGTCGGCGGTCTGGACCGCGTGCGATCCCGATCCGACTTCCAGGTTGATGTCCGGCTCCGGGATGCCGAGCGCCTCGAAGATCTGGTCGTTCATCGCGTTGTCGTAATGCTGGCCGGTGTGCAGCAGACGCACGACGGGCTTCGATTCGAGCGCGTTCAGGGCTGCGATGATCGGCGCCATCTTCATGAACTTGGGCCGGGCGCCGACCACGCAGAGGATGCTGAACCGGGATGCCGGCGATTGGGAGGTCATGACCATTTGACGGGCTCTTCCTTGGAATCCTGGATCTTGGCGGACGGGAGCAGCTTCGAGAGCGCCTGGACGATGAACTGCAGCGCGCGCTCGATCTTTCCGAGGCGCTCGACGATGTACAGGACGTCGGTTTCGCTGGCTGCGTGCGCGAGGACCGAAGCATCGGCGACCGGCGCGCGCAGGGGCAGGCCCGCCTAGCCGCTCTGGAATTCCTGCGCGATGTCCTGCACGACGGTATCGACGTGCTCGGCGCCGAAGGCGTGGATTTCTTCGAGAAATCCCATCAGGAACAGTCGGTCGCACAGGCGGTTAATTTTTCTCGGGATACCGCCGGTGGCGAGGTGAATCAGCGTGAACGCGTCCTCGCTCAGGGTCGGGTCGCCCTGCCAGCCGGCGGTGCGCAGACGATGCAGGATGTAGGTGCGCGTCTCGTCCGCATCCATCGGGCCGAGGTGGTAGGTGGCGATGATCCGCTGCCGCAACTGCACCATCTCGTTGCTGAAGATCGTCTGCCGGAACTCGGGCTGGCCGAGCAGGAAGGTCTGCAGCAGCGGCGTGTCGCTGGTCTGGAAGTTCGAGAGCATGCGCAGTTCTTCGATCGCCTGCGCGCTCAGGTTCTGCGCTTCGTCGACGACCAGCAGCGCGCGCTTGCCGAGTTTTTCGCAGTCGCGCAGGAAGCGCTCGATCCGTGTCAGCAGAGCCGCCTTGCCGGCGCCTTCGAACTCGATGCCGAACGCCGCCGCGACCATTTTCAGGGTGTCGTCCGAGCCGAGATGGGTCGTGACGATCTGCGCCGCGACGATCCGTTCCGCATCCAGTTCACGGAACAGGTTGCGCATCAGCGTGGTCTTGCCGGCGCCGATTTCCCCGGTGATGACGATGAAGCCTTCCGCCTGCGACAGGCCGTACTGCAGGTACGCCATCGCGCGCTGGTGATTCCGGCTGCCGAAGAAGAAATCCGGATCCGGCTTCAGCTGGAACGGCTTCGCATTGAGGTGATAAAAGGATTCGTACATCAGGTGTCGTCCGAAACGGCCCGGCTTGTCCGGGCATGATCATTGGGGCTGCGGTTCCTGCTTCACTGAAGCCATAACGTTTCTCTTGCGGCGCGACGCCTTGAAACGCCTTTCAAAAACGGTGCAGCAGGAAAACCGATACGGCGTTTTCCCGGTAGCGCGCCAGGCTGAGGTCGGAAAGCTGCGTGTTGTGCCGAAACTCCAGGTAGCCGTCGGTCTTCGGTGCGAGGCGCGACGCGAGCAGCGCCTTCAGGCCGATCAGGCGCTGGGTGGAGTCGATGTCTTCCGTGACCGATCTGGTGTAGGTCGCCGACAGCGTCGTGCTGGTGAGAGGCGTGACCCGCGTGGTCCAGTTCGCGCCCAAACCCGCCTGGCGCGTGTTGCCCAGCAAGCCCGTGTCGATGCCCGTGGGGGAAGCGAACGGCGTTTCCGAAGACTGCGGCTTGCGGATGACGTCGAACACCGACAGCACGACCGTGTTTCTGGCGCCGGTCAACGCGACGGTGCCGCGCAGCGCCTTCTGCAGGAAGATCTGGTTGGTCAGGTAATTGATCGATTGCGAAAGCGTCGGCGGCAGTCCGGCGTCGCGGATGAAGCGGGCAACCGCTTCCGCCCGGAGAGCGTCGTCCGGAATGCTCGACAGGAACAACTGGTTCAGGATGTCGGCGGTGCTTTCGGACTTGGCGATGGCGAACTGCGAGAGCGTGGTCGTGACGCTTTCCTGGTAGGACAGCTTCCAGTCCGCATGGCGGGTGCGGGTGGCGGCGTCGAGCGAATAGGTCGAACCGTAGAATTTCCTGCCTGCCGAAGCGGCAAGGCTGGATCGCTCGGACGGGCGCCAGCCGAAGCCGGCGGTGTAAAACGCGCCGTGCGGACTGGAAACGCCGGGCAGCGGCGCATAGTCATAGCGATCGTATCCGCCGCTTCCCGTGGCGTAGAACTGCGGCGTGAGGAAGTACCGCAGATTGAGGGTTTCGGTCGAGGAGTTCGTCGGGGCAGCGCGATCGAGCACGCTTCTTTCCTTCGTGTAGCCCAGGCCCCATTCGAGCTTGCGGGAAAAGGAGCGGTCGCTGTTCAGGCTCAGGGACAGGTCATCGGAACGGCTGGTGCGCAGCGTCGCGCTGTCGGTATAGGCAAGGCTGTGCCGGTAGCGGGCGGCGATCGCGACGCTGCCGGGAAGGGCGCGCTGGAAATAGGGGCTGATCGAAGCCGTCCTGACCGTGGTTCGGTTGTTCGTCAACGAGTAATTCTCGTTGACCTGCGGACCGAGAATCGAGGCGGTCTGCTGGGAGATGCCGGCGGCGGCATCCACCGCCAGGGAGCGGTCGTCGACGCCGAGCGTCGCCAGCGCGTTCAGGTTCTGGAAGCCGGCGTCGCTCCGGTCTTCCCGGGCGTAATGCAGGCGCTGGTAGGCGTAATCGGCCTGGAATTGCAGATTCCTTCCTTTGCCGACAACCGAGACGCCTGGCGTGATGCCGGTGATGAAATCGGATTTTTCCTGACCGCCGGGCGCGAGCGCGACGTTGTCGGTATAGATCTCCTCGACCTTTACCGTCGGTGCGACGCGCCACTCGGCGGCGCGGCTCGGTTGCAGCGGGGCGAGCAGCAGGGCGACGGCAACGGCGATCGGCGCAAGACCCGGCGGACCTGGCGGACCCGGCAGATGCGGCCGGCCGCTAGTAGTAATAGCCATATCGATCGCCGTCGTGGAACGCCCTGGCCTTGTTGAACAGCAGGTTCACGTTCTGGCATCTTTCCAGGTGGCGCAGGGAATTCCTGAGCGAACTCTGGGTGGTTTTCTCGCCTTCCACGGTGAAGACGATCTGTCCCATCTGCGAAGCCAGCACGCGCGCTTCCGACGTGATCAACAGCGGCGGGGAATCGAAAATCACGATCCGGTCCGGGTAGCGCGAGGCGAGTTCGCCCAGGAGCTTGCTCATCGTCTGGCTGGCGAGCAGTTCGGTCGCATGACGATGGTTGCTGCCCGACGGCAGAACGCTCAGGGTATTGATGTTCGTCTTGAGCATGACGTCGCCGACGTCGAGATTCTTGTCGAGTAGCAGCTCCATCAGCCCCGACTGGCGGGAGATGCCGAGAGTCTGCAGGACGGACGGCCGCGCGACGTCCGCGTCGACGAGCATCACGGTGTGGTCGAGTTCCATCGCGATGCTAATCGCGAGATTGACGGCGCAAAAGGTCTTTCCCTCGCCGGGCAGGGAACTCGTCACCATGATCAGGTTGTTGGGATTGCCGTTCGGGCCCGGGCTTTCGAACGCCTTGCTGATCAGGTCGCGCTTGATGACGCGGAATTCCTCCGCGATCGTCTTGCGGCCGCCGTGCGGCGTCACCATTCCGAGGGACTCCAGCCGCTCGAGGTCGATCGCCACCTGCTTCGAGGGGGAAGTCCTGCCCTCGGCAGGATGGATGGACGGGGCGACGGGAGGGGCGACGGCAGGGGCGACGGCAGGGGCGACGGCAGGGGCGACGGCAGGGGCGACGGAAGGCGGGGCGGGGCTGACTGCCGCCGGTTGCGCCGCATGCTGGTCGACGTGTTCGCGCGCAGTCGGTTGCGATAGGCGCTGCGCCGCCCTTTCGATGATGCTCATCGTGCTCCCTGTCAGCCGGCTTGGCTGTCGTTATCGTTGTCGGGCGCCGTTGCCGCGCCTTTCCGCTGCAGCCGGTCGAGCCGGCTATGCATGAGTTGTCGTTGACTCG
>JBQCGO010000251.1:0-3045 GCA_051955575.1 Burkholderiaceae bacterium | reverse complement strand
GGGGGCGGCATCGGCTGCCCCTTTTTCATTGATCGGCGCGAATTGCCGCGTCGTAACGAAGGCATGACGGAAGCAAGGGCATGAACGGAAGCACCACCGGCACCACCGCAGAAGCGGACATCGCCTCCCCCGACACCGGCGGCATCCGGGTGCGGACGCGGCGCCGCTGGCTCGCCGACGCGATCGAACTGCTGTCGTCGATGCGCTTCGCGATCAGCCTCTTGACGCTGGTCGCGATCGCCTCGGTCATCGGCACCGTGCTGAAGCAGGGCGAGCCGATGCCGAACTACGTGAACCAGTTCGGCCCGTTCTGGTTCGACGTGTTCGCCAAGCTCGGCCTGTACACCGTGTATTCGACCTGGTGGTTCCTGCTGATCATGGGCTTCCTGGTGCTGTCGACCTCGCTGTGCATCGTGCGCAACGCGCCGAAGATGCTGCGCGACGCCCAGAGCTGGCGCGAGAACGTGCGCGAGCAGTCGCTGCGCAACTTCCATCACCACGCCGAATGGCGCGCCGCGGCGCCGGCCGAAGAAAGCGCCAAGCCGCTGGTGGCCAGGATGGTCGCGCGCGGCTACCGGGTCAAGACCGTGCGCAAGGACGGCGCGATCCTGCTGGCGGCCAAGCGCGGCGCGGCGACCAAGTGGGGCTACATCTTCGCGCACAGCGCGATCGTCATCATCTGCCTCGGCGGCATGCTCGACTCGGACCTGCCGATCCGTTTCCAGGAATGGTTCCACGGCAAGACGCCGTTCAACGGCGACGGCGTGATCGCGAAGATCGGCAGCGAGCACAGGCTGCCGGTCGGCAACCCGACCTTCCGCGGCAACACCTTCATTCCCGAAGGCAGCGTGTCGAGCACCGCGATCATCCAGCGGCCGGGCGGCGTGCTGATCCAGGACCTGCCGTTCTCGATCGAACTGAAGAAATTCACGATCGACTTCTATTCGACCGGCATGCCGAAGCTGTTCGCCAGCGACGTCGTGGTGCGGGACCATGCCACCGGGAAAAGCTTCCCGGCGACGATCAAGGTCAACCAGCCGCTGATCTACGACGGCGTCGCGATCTACCAGTCCAGCTTCGACGACGGCGGCAGCAAGCTGTCGCTGACCGCTTACCCGCTGACCGGTGGTGACAGCCGCGGCTTCCCGGTCAAGGGCACCGTCGGCCAGTCCACCCCGCTGCCGGTAGAGGGCAAAACGCAGGGCAAGGCACAGGACAAGGCACAGGACAACAACGCGTCGGGTGCGCCACGCTACACGATCGAATGGACCGGCTTCCGGCCGTTCAACGTCGAAAACATGGGTTCGGCCGGCAATGCCCGCGGCAGCCAGGGCGGCACCGATACGCGCGCGGTCAAGGTTGATCGCAGCTTCGGCCAGAAGGTCGAGGACACGCTCGACAAGCGGCTCGGCTCGGCCGCCGGCAACGAGCGCAAGGATCTGCAGAACGTCGGTCCGAGCGTCCAGTACAAGTTGCGCGACCAGAACGGCCAGGCGCGCGAGTACAACAACTACATGCAGCCGATCGCCATCGACGGCGTGCGGGTGTTTCTCGCCGGCATGCGCGACGCGCCGGACGAGCCGTTCCGCTATCTGCGCATCCCGGCCGACGACCACGACAGCGTCGACGAATGGATGCGGCTGCACGCAGCGCTGGACGACCCGGCGCTACGTGCGCTTGCCGCCCGGCGTTACGCCCGGCGCGCGATCCCGCCCGATCGGCCGGAAGCAGCGGCGCTGGAGCAGCGGCTGGAGCAGTCGGCGCAGAAGGGGCTGGACGTATTCGCCGGCGACGGCGGGCAGGGCGGTTACGTCGGCGTCTCGAAATTCCTGGAGCGGCTGCCCGCGGCCGAGCAGGAAAAGGCGGCCGACATCTTCATGAAGATCCTGAGCGGAAGCCTGTGGGATCTGCTGCAGATCGAGCGCGACCAGGCCGGTCTGCCGCCGCTGCCGGCCGACGAGGAGCACGCCCGCTTCCTGCAAACCGCGTCGAATGCGCTGTCCGACGCCTTCTTCTACAATGCACCGGTCTACCTGCGGCTGAACGATTTCACCGAGATCAAGGCGTCGGTGCTGCAGGTGACGCGCTCGCCGGGCAAGAAGGTCGTGTATCTCGGCTGCCTGCTGTTGGTGCTGGGCGTGTTCTCGATGCTCTACATCCGGGAACGGCGCCTGTGGATCTGGCTGCGGCCGGAGTCGGATGGCGGCAGCCATGCGCTGATGGCGATGAGCGCGCAGCGCCGCACGCTCGATCTCGACAAGGAATTCGCGGCGCTGCGCGACGAGCTGCCGCGTTCGAGGCCGGCGGAAGGATAACCGTCCCGGATCGGCCAGCTTGGCGAACCAATGCGGCGATCGGGCATCCGACAGGAAGTTCCCGGTCTGCGAGCGGGTCCACCGCCGGGAGCGCCGCGCTTTTCGCAGTGCCCGCACCGCCTGTTGTGAATCTGGAGAAAACGATGGAAATCACCCAAGCCCCCGTCTATGCCGCACCGGCCGGCCTGCTGCGCCGGCTGTCGCCGCTCGACTGGCTCTACGCGCTGGCCTTGCTGGCCGGCGCGCTGTTCGCGCTGAATCGCTACGGCGTGCACATGGACTATTACGAGAAATCGATCCTGATGCTGGCGGTGCCCACCTTCTCCTGGCTGGGGTGGAACTGGAAGCCGGTGCGCGCGCTGATGGCCGTGCTGGCGGTGCTGTCGCTGTGGGCGATTTCGCTCTACGGCGGCTCGCTCGATGCCGCCGAGCACCGGTTCCTGCTGAAATACATGCTGTCGAGCCAGTCGGCCATCCTCTGGATGAGCGCGCTGTTCTTCCTGTCCACCGCGTTCTACTGGGGCGGCGTCATCACCCGTTCCGGCTTCGGCGCGTCGGTCGGCTCAAAGCTGTGCTGGGCGGCGGTGGTGCTCGGCTTCACCGGCATGCTGGTGCGCTGGTACGAGTCCTATCTGGTCGGCACTGACGTCGGCCATATCCCGATCTCGAACCTGTACGAGGTGTTCATCCTGTTCTGCATGATCACCGCGCTGTTCTACCTGTTCTACGA
>JBQCGO010000250.1:0-4987 GCA_051955575.1 Burkholderiaceae bacterium | reverse complement strand
CAGCAGGCGCAGCGCCGCATCCGGTACGGCGTCGATGCCGTCCAGCGCGGCATCGATCGCGTCGGCCGACACGTTCAGGCAATTGCAGACTACACGTCCGCGCGGCTTCAGATGCTGCGGCGGTTTCGGCGACGGCATCAGCAGCAGGCGGCCGAGCGCGGCGACCGGCCGGGCGGCCTCCAGCGCATCCTGCAGCCAGCCGGCGGCGGCGGTATCGCCGGCCAATGCGACCGCTTCCAGCGCGCCGTCTCGCACCAGCATCCGGCGCGCATGACCGCGGCGGCGATCGTCGTAGCGGAGCACGGCGGCGCCTTCGATACCGAACAGCGTCTCGATCTCGCGAAGCAGCGACGGCTCGGCCGGGTAATCGTCGGCGGCGCGCAGCAGTACGCCGGTGCGCTCGCGGCCGAACAGCGTGCACGACGCGTAGGCGAAGCGCGGCATGAATGGACGCAGTGCCGCCTGCAGCGCGAGCACGCGCGAGGCGTCGACCCAGCCGAACGCGGCGAAGCGCCACGGCAGTTCGGTCTTGAGGATCTTCACTGCCGCAAACTTCAGTTCCGGCTGCTTCGACGACGGGTCGAGCGCCGGCGAGGTGAGTCCGTTGACGCCGGGCAGCGCGGCGCCGTCGCGGCCGCGGCCGGACAAATATTCCGCCCCCCAGTGCATCGCGACGAAGGCTTGCCCGGCCCGCACGCCGTCGTCCGCAACGGCGGGCAGGATCTGCGTGCCGCGCCGGCTGGTCACGTGCACCAGGTCGCCGTCGGCGATGCCGCGCCGTTCCATGTCGAGCTTCGCCATCGCCACCGACGGCTCCGGCGCGTGCGAGAACAGTTGCGCGACCGTGCCGGTGCGGCTCATGCCGTGCCACTGATCGCGCAGCCGGCCGGTGGTCAGCGCGAACGGATAGCGGGCGTCGACCGGCTCGGCCGGCGGCCGTTGCTGCGCGACGACGAAGCGGGCGCGGCCGCTCGGCGTCGGGAACACGCCGTCCTCGTACAGCCGCTTGCGGCCGACGGCGGCGCCGGCCGGGAAAGGCCACTGCTGCGGCCCGCGCGCATCCAGCAGCGCATACGACAGGCCGGTGATGTCGAGGTCGCGCCCGCGCGTGGATTCGCGGTGCTCGTTCCAGATCGATTCCGGCGTCGCGTACGGAAACAGCGGCGGCAGTTGCGCACGTGACGGCAGCAGCGGCTGCAGCCGCTGCGCGAAGCGGACCGCGATTTCCCAGTCGTGCAGCGCCTCCCCGGGCTTCGGCAGGGCCGCGTGCACGCGGCTGATGCGGCGCTCGGAATTGGTGACCGTGCCCTCCTTCTCGCTCCAGGTGGTCGCGGGCAGCAGCACGTCGGCGTACGCTACGGTGGCGGTCGTCGCGCACGCGTCCTGCACGATCACCAGTTCGGCCTTGTCCAGCGCCTCGCGCACCCGGTTCTGGTCCGGCATCGACTGCGCGGGATTGGTGCAGACGATCCAGACGATCCGAATCTCGCCGCGCCGCACCGCCTCGAACAGCTCGACGGCCGTCTTACCCGGCGTCGCCGGCACCGTGTTCACGCCCCACAGCCCCGCCACCTCGGCGCGATGGGCCGGATCGGCGAGATCGCGATGCGCCGGCAACAGGTTGGCGAGGCCGCCGACCTCGCGCCCGCCCATCGCGTTCGGCTGTCCGGTCAGCGAGAACGGCCCAGCGCCGGCGCGGCCGATCTGCCCGGTGGCGAGATGCAGGTTGAGCAGCGCGGCGTTCTTCGCGGTGCCGGACGACGATTGGTTCAGCCCTTGGCAGTACAGCGACAGCGCCGCCTTCGAACGGCCGAACAGCCGTGCCGCGGCGATCAGGTCGTCCTCGCGGATGCCGCAAGTCTGTGCGGCCGCGGCCGGCGTGCAGTCGCGCACCGCCGCCTTGACCGCAGCAAATCCCTCGGTGTGCGCGGCGATGTAGGCGTCATCGATCAGACCGTCCCGCAGGCAGAGGTGCAGCATGCCGTTGAACAGCGCGACGTCGGTACCGGGCAGGATCGGCAGGAACAGGTCCGCCTCGCGCGCGGTGTCGGTGCGTCGCGGGTCGGCGACGATCACTTTCAGGTCCGGATTTTTCGCCCTTGCATCCTCGATCCGGCGGTAGAGGACCGGATGGGCGTAGGCGGGGTTGGCGCCGGCGATGAAGATCACGTCGGCATGGTCGATGTCTTCGTAGCAGGCCGGCGGCGCGTCGGCGCCGAGCGTCTGCTTGTAGCCGGCCACCGCGCTCGACATGCACAGCCGCGAGTTGGTGTCGATGTTGTTGGTGCCGATCAGGCCCTTGGCCAGCTTGTTGAAGACGTAGTAGTCCTCGGTCAGCAATTGGCCCGAGACGTAGAACGCGACGCTGTCCGGGCCGTGTGTGGCGATGGTGTCGGCGAAGCGGCGGGCGAGGAAGTCGAAAGTATCGTCCCACGATGCCCGCACCCGTGCGGATTCGCGCCGCGCGCGCAGTTCGGGATGCCGCGCCCGTATCTGCGCCTGCAGCGCCGGCGCGGCGGTCAGGTGCAGCGTGCTGCCCTTGCTGCACAGGCGGCCGAAGTTGGCGGGATGGTCCGGGTCGCCGCGCACGCCGGTCACCGCGTGGCCGTCGGTGCGCACGACCACGCCGCAGCCGACGCCACAGTAGCAGCAGGCGGTGCGGGTCTCATCGGGCGCGAGGGGGACGCGCTTCGCCGGCGGGATCAGGGCATCGCTCATGCGGCGGCCGGCTCCCCGATCGCCGCGCCGCCGGAAGCGGCGATCGTGCGCAGCTCATCGGCGTCGAGATAGACGCGGCCATCCTCGACCTTCACCGCAAAGCGCGGCGTACAGCCCTCGTCGGGTGCGACCGCGCAGCCGGAGCCGAGCTCGATGTTCCAGTTGTGCAGCGGACAGGCGACGCGGTCGCCGAACACGATGCCCTGTGACAGCGGCCCGCCCTTGTGCGGGCAGCGGTCGAGCAGCGCGAAGACATGGTCTTCGGCGTTGCGAAAGACGGCGACGTCGGCCAGGCCGGGGGCGTTGCGGCGAATGACGCGGGCGCCGAGTCTGGGGATGTCGGCGACGGCGCAGACGGGTTGCCAGGTGGGGGGCATGGGGGCTCCTGATTTGAAAGCTTTGTCGTAGGGTGTCGAGGGCGGTAACAGCCTGATGTCGTGACCCATCCCCACCCCAACCCTCCCCTTGAAGGGGAGGGAGTTGGTCCGACAGTGCCGGCCTGGTCCTCGTGACAGCCCGCTCCTCCCCCTTCAAGGGGGAGGTTGGGTGGGGGATGGGTTGTCGTCATCCATCAGCGAGTGACGGAACGGCAGGCCTCACACCGCCAGCACCGCAAACTGCCGCGCATCCACCGCCGCCCGCTCCTGCTCGTGCCAAGGATCCGGCTCGCCGTCGAGCGCAAACAGCAGCCGCTCGTACAGCGCGCGGCGATTCTCCGCATCCTCGACCACCTTCTTCTTGGCGTGATCCAAGCCGACCCGCGCCAGGTAGTGCACGGTACGTTCCAGATACCAGCCCTCCTCGCGGTACAACTGCAGGAACGCGCCGGCATGCTCCAGCACTTCGTCGTGCGTCTTCACCTTGACGAAGAATTGCGCGACCTCGGTCTTGATGCCGCCGTTGCCGCCGACGACGATTTCCCAGCCCGAATCGACGCCGATCACCCCGACGTCCTTGATGCCCGACTCGGCGCAATTGCGCGGACATCCCGACACCGCGATCTTGACCTTGTGCGGCGCGTACATGCGCCACAGCGCGCGTTCCAGCTGCTGGCCCATCCGCGTCGAATCCTGGGTGCCGAAGCGACACCATTCGCTGCCGACACAAGTCTTCACGGTGCGCAGCGCCTTCGCATACGCATGGCCGCATGGCATGTCGAGGTCTTTCCAGACGCCGGGCAAGTCTTCCTTCTTCACGCCGAGCAGGTCGATGCGCTGGCCGCCGGTCACCTTCACGGTCGGAATCCGGTACTTGTCGACCACGTCGGCGATGCGGCGCAATTCGGCCGCGTTGGTCTCGCCGCCCCACATGCGCGGGATTACCGAGTAGGTGCCGTCCTTCTGGATGTTGGCGTGCGCGCGCTCGTTGATATAGCGCGACTGCGGATCGTCCTTCGCCTCGCGCGGCCAGGTCGAGATCAGGTAGTAATTCAGCGCCGGGCGGCAGGTCGAGCAGCCGTTCGGCGTGCGCCATTCCATAAAGGCCATCGTCGCGGCGATCGTCAGCAGCCGGTTGGCGCGGATCGCGTCGCGCACGTCCTGATGGGTGTAGTCGGTGCAGCCGCACAGCGGCTTGGCCTTGGAAGACGCCGAGTAATCGCCGCCGGCGGTGAACATGATGAGTTGCTCGACCAGCCCGGTGCAGGAGCCGCACGAGGCCGAGGCCTTGGTGTGCCTGCGCACGTCTTCCAGCGTGAACAGGCCCTTTTCCTTGATGGCCTTCACGATCGTGCCCTTGCACACGCCATTGCAGCCGCACACTTCGGCGCTGTCCGGCATCGCCGCCGCCCTGGTGAAACCTTCGTGGCCGACGTCGCCGGGCCGGTGGACGTTGGCTTCGCCGAACATCAGCGCATCGCGGATGCCGGCGACGTCGCGGCCTTCGCGCAGCAGCGAGAAATACCAGCCGCCGTCGACCGTGTCGCCGTACAGACAGGCGCCGACCAGCCTGTCGTCCTTGATCACCAGCTTCTTGTAGACGCCGCCGATCGGATCCGACAGCACGATCTCCTCGGCGCCCTCGCCGCCGATGAAGTCCCCGGCCGAGAACAGGTCGATGCCGGTGACCTTCAGCTTGGTCGAGGTGACCGAGCCCTGGTAGCGGCCGATGCCGAGTTGCCCGAGATGGTTGGCACACACCTTCGCCATTTCGAACAGCGGCGCGACCAGTCCGTACGCAGTGCCGCGATGGTTCGCGCATTCGCCGACCGCGTAGATGCGCGGGTCGTAGGTCTGCATCGTGTCGTTGACGACGATCCCCCGGTTGCAAT
>JBQCGO010000249.1:0-13165 GCA_051955575.1 Burkholderiaceae bacterium | reverse complement strand
GCGAGATGCCGTCGTTGGCGTTGCGGGCAGCCTGGTCGAGGCCGCGGATCTGCGACGTGAAGCGTTGCGAGATCGCGAGGCCGGCGGCGTCGTCCTTGGCGCTGTTGATCCGCAGACCGGAAGACAGACGTTGCAGCGACGTCGACAGCGACGACTGGGAGGTGTTCAGATTGCGCTGCGCGTTCAGCGACGCAATATTGGTGTTGATGATTGCAGCCATGGTCGTTCTCCTACCAAGTTAATCAATGTCGGCTGAGTGCCTTAACGTTGGTCTGTCTGGTGAAGCCAGGACAACAGGACCGCCGTTGAAGCCGGTATCGGAAAGACCCGAAAAAAGTTTAACGGGGTCAGGGAGCGGCGAGCGCCCGGCAGAGCGGTAATCGGCCGGATTCGGGTATGTCTGGCGGCAGGTTGCGGGAAATCTTTAGGGCCGAAAAATTATTTTTGCGACATCCCTCAAGCGGGGTGGAATCGGGGTTTGGCGCGGCAAAAGGCGGGGGCGGGCAGGGCGTTTTCCCGCTGCCCTTTACAGGAGCGGGCCATGGATTCCCGCTTTCGCGGGAATGACGGGAATTGGGAGGGCTGCCGTTTCGACCGGAGAAAGGCTGTCGAACGGCGAACGGTACGACACGCAGGGCTCCCGTGCCCAGGAAGAAAGGCGGTCGCTGGGGAAGCGGCGGCAAGGCCGACGGATGACATCGGGCAGGTATGCTTCGGCCCTTGCCCGATGCCGTCCGCCGGCCTATTCGACCAGCCCGTTGCGGATGGCGTAGTGGGTGAGCTCGGCGTTGTGCCGCAGCGTCATCTTCTGCAGCAACCGCGAGCGGTACATGCTGATCGTCTTGACCGACAGCGCCAGTTCGTCGGCGATGTCGCTGACCGTCTTGCCGGAGGCGATCATCGTCAGGGTCTGGTATTCGCGGTCGGACAGCGTTTCGTGCGGCAGCGTGCTGTGATCTTCGCCGATGTGGTTGGCGAGTTCCTCGGCGAGCGCCGGGCTGACGTACTTGCGTCCGCCGGCCACCTGCCGGATGGCGTTGACCAGTTCGGCCGGCGCGCTCTGCTTGTTCAGGTAACCGGCGGCGCCGGCCTTGAGCGAGCGGATCGCGTACTGGTCCTCGCGGTGCATCGACAGCATCAGCACCGCGAGCTTCGGGTATTCCTTGCGCAACTGCTTCAGGACCTCGATACCGTTGCGGTCGGGCATGGAGATGTCGAGCAGCAGGACGTCCGGCTCCTCGCGCCGGACCAGGCGTATCGCCTCGACGCCGTTTTCCGCGTCGCCGGCCACGACGATGTCGCCGGTGTCGGCCAGGATCTGCTTCAGTCCTTCGCGCACGATGGCGTGGTCGTCCGCGATCAGCACGCGGATCGCCGCGCCGGACGGTTCATTCTTGGAGGCATTGACTGCTGTCATGTCGGATGGTCGACGGAGGATGGAGAGTGCTGTGATGCCGAAGCGCCGGCGCGGCCGGCGGGCAGGGGGATGCGGATCGTCGCTACGCAACCGCGATCCGCGCCATTGCGGACCTGCAGTACGCCGCCGAGCGCCGCGGCGCGCTCTTCCATGCCGCGGATGCCGAACGACTGCGGCTTGAAACGGTCTTCCGGCGCGATGCCGCGGCCGTCGTCGACGATTTCCATGATCAGATGATCGGCGTCCGCAGCAAGCCGGACCTCGACACGCGTTGCCTGCGCATGCTTGCCGATGTTGGTGACGGCTTCCTGGAACACGCGAAACAGCGCGGTGGACTGTTCCGCATCCAGTTCGGGTTCGCCGCCGTGCCGCGCGACGTCGTGGCGCACTGCGCAGGGAATGCCGAGCTGCTTCTCGAATTCGCTCGCCTGCCATTCGATCGCGGCGAGGAGGCCGAAATCCAGGATGCCGGGCCGCAGATCGCCGGCGATCCGGTGCACCGACTCGATGGTGCGATCGAGCAGCTGTTCGAGATAGGCCGCCTTCTCGACCGCCGCCGGCGCGTCCGCCGGCACCCGGCGCACGAGCAGGGCCAGCGCCATCTTGATCGCAGTGAGGTTGCCGCCGAGGTCGTCGTGGATTTCGCGCGCGATGCGTGTGCGTTCCTCTTCCTTGACGCGGTTCACGTGCGCCGTCAGCTCGGCCAGTTGCGCGCGCGAGGCCTTGAGCTCGGCTTCGGTCTGCTTGCTCTGCGTGATGTTGGTCATGATGCCTTCCCACAGCACGCCGCCGGCTTCGAACGGGCGCGGCGTGGCGCGCAGGTTGACCCACTTGACGTCGTTCCAGCCGGCGATCCAGAGCCGGCCTTCCCAGTTCCAGCTTTTCATTTCCTGCGCCGACACGACCATCGAGGCCAGGTAGGAAGGGCGGTCGTCTTCCAGGATGCGCGCTTCGAAGATCGACGGATTGGCCTTGAGCCGGTCGGATTCGATGCCGAGCAGGGAGCGGCAGCCTTCGCTCAGATAGGGAAAGGCGATGCGGCCGTCGGGACGTTGCAGGAACTGGTAGGCCAGGCCGGGCGTGTTCGACAGCATCGCGCGGAAGCGCTCTTCGGTCGCATCGAGCGACAGCGCCGCTTCCTGCCGATTGCTGCTATCGATGCCGAACGCGATCAACACCGGCGACGGGCCGCTCTCGTCGAGCAGCAGGCGCAGTTCCGCCGGATACTCGCTGCCGTCGCGCCGACGTACCGTGCCTTCGATGGCGAGCCGCTGGCCGCGACGCAGGGATTTGCGCAGCAGATCGACGGGCGCGGCGATCTGCAACACGTCTTCAAAGGTTTCCGTCGAGGAGACGTCGTCCGGAACGGGGTCGCGCCGCAGGTTGCGGCGCGCCGCCTCGTTCAGACACAGCAGCGCGAGCGTGCCCGCGTCGAACACCATCACTTCGCACAGCGCGTGCTCCATGACGGCCGGCAGCCATGCCGGGCAGGCGAGGGGCGGCTCCATCAGGCGACGGCTCTGGTCGTCGGTTGCCAGCGGCCGACCCACTCGGCAAGCTGCTCCGCCGGCATCGGCTTGCTCACGTGGTAGCCCTGGCCCTGGTCGCAGGACATGTTTTCGAGAAGGTTCCAGACCGCCGCGTTCTCGATGCCTTCGGCGACCACCCGCAGACCCATGTTGTGGCCGAGGTCGATCGTGGAGCGGACGATCGCCGCATCGTCGGATTCATGTGCCATGTTGAGTACGAACGACTTGTCGATCTTGAGTTCCTGGACCGGCAGCCGCTTCAGGTAGGCGAGCGACGAGTAGCCGGTGCCGAAATCGTCGATCGACAATTCGGTGCCCATCGCCCGCAACCTTTCCAGCGTCTGCTGGGCGCGCACCGGATCGTCCATGATCGCGCTCTCGGTGATCTCGAGGCAGAACGCGCTGCTGGGAACGCCGTGACGCGCCAGGATTTCGGCGAAGCGCACCGGCAGATCCTGATCGAGCAGGTCGCGGGTGGACAGGTTGACGGAGATTTTCAGGTGGATGCCGAGGCGTTGCCACTCGCACTGCATCGCGGCGGCGCGGTCGAGCATCCAGAACGTCAGGCGGCGAATGAAGCCGGAGCTTTCGGCGAACGGAATGAAACGGTCCGGCGGCACCATGCCGCGCACCGGATGCATCCAGCGCACCAGCGCTTCCATGCCGACCAGTTCACCGGTCAGCAGCATGATCTTCGGCTGCACGTACAGGCGGAACTCGTTGCCGTCGATGGCTTGGCGCAGCTCCGACAGCAGCGACAGGTTGTGCTGGCTGCCGTCGTCGATCGCGGTGTCGTAGACCTGCGCCTCGTTGCCGGTCTTCTTGGCCGCGTACATCGCCACTTCGGCGCGGCTGAGCAGGGTTTCCGCACTGTCGCCGTCGACCGGATAGCCGGCGATGCCGATACCGGCGCCGAGATCCACCGTCTGTTCGTCGAGCGAAATCGGCGTGTCCAGCAGTGCGAGGATGCGCGAGGCAATCCGGCGCGCGTCTTCCAGCGCGCTGCCCGGCAGCAGCACCGCGAATTCATCGCCGCCCATGCGGGCGATGCTGTCGCTGCCGCGGACCAGCGTCTGCAGCCGGACCGCCACCTGCTGGAGCAGGGCGTCGCCGAAGCTGTGCCCGAGCACGTCGTTGACGTATTTGAAGCGGTTAAGGTCCATCATCAGCACGTGGAACGTGGACTGCGACGCGGCCGCGTCGCGGATCGCCGTTGCCAGCGTTTTCGCGAACTGCGTCCGGTTGGGCAGGCCGGTCAGCGTGTCCCAGTAGGCCAGGCGGCCGATTTCTTCCTCGCGCTGCGCGATGCCGGTGCGCATGCTTTCGATCGCAACCGAAAGTTCGCCGATTTCGTCGACGCGATCGGTCTTCAGCACAGTGCCGTAGTCGCCCGCGCCGAGACGCTTGGCGGTCTCGGCGAGCTGGCGCAGCGGATGAGCGATCTTGCGGGCGGTGAAGGCGCTGCCGGCGACCGCGACGACAACGCCGAGCGCCGTCAGGATCAGCAGCGTCAGTTGCAGCCGGCGGTAAGGCGCGACCGCCTCGCTGATCGAGCGCTGCAGGATCACGACGCTGGCGCGGTCGGCGTCGTGCGCGAGCTGCAGCACGTGGGTGCTGTAATCCTCGTCGGACAGATGCAGTTCGGCGACCGTGGACTTGCCTTCGCCGGTCATGCCGGTGACCTGCTGCATCAGCGTGCTGCTTTCGTCGTTGCCGAGGGTGGACAAGTTGCGCTTCCACGGGCCGTCGCCGGTGCGGGTGAAGATGCTTACCTGCAGCGACGACAGGGCTCGCATGTCGTCGGCGATGCCGTGGTCGATCGAGAAGGCCATCACGACCCAGCCGATCACCACCGGCGCCTTTACCGGCACCGCGACCATCTGGTAGGGCGTGTCGTTGGTGATGCCGACGCCGTTGGCGTTGCCGGTGCGTTCGGCTTCCTGCACCAGTTTCACCGCGCGGTCGCGCAGCCCCCAGACTGCGGCGCCGCCGCTGAAGGCCTTGATCTCGCCGGTCGATCCGATCAGCATCGCCAGTTCGGCGCCGATGCGTTCGCCGTGGTTCTTCAGTGCTGAGGAAATCGTTTCGCGGTCGTCGGTGCCGATCGCCTGCCGGAAACCATAGTCGGAAGCCAGCAGGCGCGCGCCCTGGGTCAGGTTTTGCGCGTTCTGTTGCAGCAGTCGCGAGAAGACGCGCTCGCCGATGGCGAGTTCGGCCGCGATCGCGGTGCGGGCATTGGTTTCGATGCCGGAGCGGATCAGCACGAAGCCGATGCTCTGCACCAGCAGGATCAGCACCAGGAACAGGGTGATGATGCGGCTTTCGAGGCTGCGAAAACGCATGAGAGCCTGCTCCTACTGGGGCGCGAGTCCGAGGCGGAAAGCGGTCTTCGCATCCCCGCTCAGGCTCAACGGCTGCTGCGCGGGGGCGGTGTTCGGCGGCAGCCGGTAGTGCCATGCGCGCAGTACGTAGTGACCGTCCGGGATGCCGGTGATCCGTACCGTGCCGGCGGCGTCGGTCTTGCCGAAATACGGTGTGTCGACCACCTGCACGTAAGCGATCATCCGATCGTGGATGTTGCAGCCGATGACGACGGTGCCCGGCTTGTCGAAGACCACCGGCGCGCTCGGCATGCCCGAGTACAGCTTCAGTTCGAAGTTTTTCGCCTGCGAGAAGGAGTAGACGTGGTGCCGTACCGTATCGTGGTTTGGGAAGGAAATCGCGGCGCCGGTCTGCACCACGGTGACCAGCGGCAGGAACTTGCGTCCCTTCTGCTCGATCTCCGCGGATGCAGGTTTGCTCCGCGCCGGCGCGCCGACGGCCTCGGCATACACCACCGCATCCTCGAGCGGCGCGCCGGCATCGTCGCTGACCTGAACCGTGAGCGTGCCGGCGAACAGCGCCGACGCCGGTAGCATGGCGAAGGTGCAGGCGAGGAAACCGGTGATGGTCAGCTTCATTATTGTCGTTTCTGTCTATGTTCCGCGGAATGGCCGGCCGCCTCGTCGTGGCGCCATCGCACTCTGCGGGCGAGGCGCGATGCCGGGCAGGCGCAATGTTACCGTCTGCCAACTCAACTGTTAAGGAAGAACGCAGCAGTGCGTATCCTGCCGGTAACGGCAGAAAAACGTCGAAATTGATACTTTCCAATCGCGTCGGAACGATGCTACAATTGCGGCTTCGCGGCTGTAGCTCAGCTGGATAGAGTACTTGGCTACGAACCAAGGGGTCGTGGGTTCGATTCCTGCCAGCCGCACCATCATTCGTAATGAGAACAACGGGTTAGATCGCAAGATCTAGCCCGTTTTTCTTTATCCGGTACGGTTTCGGCGGATGTCTCCCGATGCGACGTGCTGTCCGGCCGGACTCAAGGAACGGTTGTCGTGCCGAGGTGGCTCCGCACGAAATCCCGCAAGACATTCCAGGGCTTTGATCGAACGGCATTGAAGGGTATCCTGCGAATGAATTGCAGGCGATCAATTCTTTCCGTCCCCCGTTTTCGTCTCCGCCCCTTCATGGTTTTTCGCTCCGTTCCGTCCGTCCGGGTCCGGCTGTCGTTCCTCGTCGCTGTCTGCGTTCTCCCGCTCACCCTGCTGGTCGGCTGGATCGTGATCGACAATTTCGACCGTGGGCGCGCCCAGCTCATCGATAGCAATGTCATGGTCGCCCGCACGATCTCGTCGCTGGTGGACCGGGAAATCTTCAGCACCGTCGCCACGCTGAACGCGCTGACGGCATCGCGCCTGCTGGAGAGCGAGGACTGGCGGGCTTTCCACCGGCAGGCAAGCGAGGTGGCGCACAAGGCGGGCATCGCCAGCCTGATCCTCAGCGATGAATCGGGAAACGAGATCCTGAACACCCTGCGTCCGTTCGGCGAGACTTTGCCCCGCATCGGCGGAGAGCGTACCCTGCAACTGCTCAGGGAAACCAGCGGACCCACCATCTCGCCGCTGTATTTCGATCCGCTCTGGAACGAAGACGTAGTCGCGGTCAGCGTGCCGGTCCGGCTCGACGGGCGGACCCCGTACATCCTGAGCGCGGTCTTGCGTCCCACCCTTTTTGCCGAAATCCTGCACCAGCAAGGCTTGCCGCCCGACTGGATCGTCGCGGTCGTCAACGGGCAGAACCGGTTCGTCGCCCGCTCGCACAACATGAAGGAATACGTGGGCAAGCCGATCGTGCCGGCGCTTGCCGATGCCCTCGCTTTCGACAATGAAGGGTCGCTGGAAAGCCGTACCACCGAAGGCGTGGCTGTTCTGGGCATGTTCAGCCGTTCGGCCACGTCCAACTGGGCCGTTGCGATCGGCGTGCCGCAAAGCGTGCTCACCGCCGATCTGCACCGTCGGCTCCTGCTGTTCGTTTCGGTACTGGTCGCCGTGCTCGTCGCCAGTCTGGCCCTGGCGCGATCCACCGCGGGAAAGATCAGCGGTTCGATCCGCAACCTCGTGGCGCCGGCTCTGGCGCTGGGCGAAGGCAAGGCGCCGCAGATTCCGGCCATGGCCATGCAGGAGGCCAACGAAGTGGCGGAAGCGATCAGGCGGGCCGCCGAGCGGCTGCGCCGGTCTCACCATGACGCCACGCACGATGCGTTGACCGGGCTGTCCAACCGGGTGCTGTTCGAGCAGTTCCTGGAGCAGCAGATCGCGCTCTGCAGGCGCAACCGGTCGCAACTGTCCGTGGTGTACCTCGACCTGGACGGTTTCAAGGCGGTCAACGACCGGCTAGGCCACGCGGCCGGGGATGCTGTGCTCGTCGAAGTCGCGCGGCGTCTGAAGGAAGGCATCCGGGAATCGGATCTCGCCGCGCGGCTCGGCGGCGACGAATTCGTCGTCGCGCTCGGCGCCACCGGGAGCGACGGCGCGCTCGTGCTCGCCGAGAAATTGATCGCTGGGCTGTCGGCTTCCTATGCGCCGATCACCGACCTGCCGCTTTCGGCCAGCGTCGGCGTGGCAAGCTATCCCGTGCACGGAAACGATTTCCACACGCTGCTGAAGTTCGCGGATGCCGCAATGTACGAAGCGAAGAAAGCGGGAAAAAAGCAGGTCCGGGTGGCATGACCGGCGTCAATGCCCATTCGGAACGGCACTAGTCGAGTTGGTCGCCGTCGATGTCTTCCTCGATCGAGGGGCCGAACGCGGCGGCGACCCGTAACCGCATCGCGGCTTCCAGGATGGACGCGCCTCTGGCGACTGCCGGATATGGCGCATCGGCGAGGGAAGCTTGCCAGCCGCCGCCGCTGTCGTCGCCGGCTGCGGTGGCTTCCGCAGGCAACGGGGAGATGCCGATGCGTTCCCGCTCGATGATCGGGCCGCCCTGCGCCCAGTTCTTGCTGGGCGCGAAGGATTGTCCGCCGATCCCGGTTTCGTGGATGGCGACAGCGCTCTCCAGGCCGCCCTCGGGCTGCGGCTGACAGAGAAAGACGTCGAGTTTTTCCGCGCGCCCGACCCAGTAGTCGAGCAGGGCGCCGCTCAAATCGAAAACGTTCATCGTCGACTCCAGAAGGCGAACGGGTGTTCCGGCGGAACGGTCGATTCGACCATAGCACCCGGCATCGGCGCTGGACTTGCGCTAGATAAAGGGCGGAGCGCAGGGCGCCGCTCGAACCGTTCGACGCTAGATACGGCGCGGCGGCCGGCCTCCCCGCACAGCTGACAAAACAAGACATGCGGCCGTCGACCCGGCCTCGTGAATTCCCGTAAGGTATGCAAACCGTTTCATATTGATCGGCATCGCCCGGCATGCGTACCATCGATGTTGGCGTCGAGACATGGCCGTGCCGGCAAAAAAAACCGGCGAAGACAATGCCTCGGACCGTATGTCCTGACCCTTCGCGCGCATCGCTGCTGCCGCCGATGCGATCCCACAGACGACATCACGACACTTCAAAAGCAAGAATCGCACATGAAAAAACCTTCTCTTGGCCTGCCCGCGTCGATCCTCGGGCTCGCGCTCGCGCTCGCCGCGCCGGCGTTTGACGCCACGCCGCTGCGCGTCCTGGCCGCCGGTACGCTGGCCGTCCCGTTCAAGGAAATGAATGCGGCGTTCCAGAAGAAATATCCGGATGTCGAAGTGCAGGCCCAGTTCGGCGGCAGCGTGAAGATGGTCAAGCAGGTGACCGAACTGCATCAGCCCGCGGACGTCGTCGCGGTCGCGGATTACAGCGTGATTCCGAAATACCTGTTCGGCGCCGATGGAAAGACCCGGTATGCCGACTGGTACGCCGGTTTCGCCGGCAATGCGATCACCTTCGTCTACACGCCGAAAAGCAAGTTCGCCGACGAGATCGACGGCGACAACTGGTATCGCATCGTGACCCGCCCCGGCGTGCAGATCGGCCGCTCGAATCCGGATACCGATCCCTCCGGCTACCAGACGGTGCAGATGCTGAATCTGGCAAACGACTATTACAAGGATCCGTCGCTGGAGCAGAAGGTGCTGGCCAACGCGCCGCAAAGCAATATCCGCGATACCGAAACGCATCTGGTGTCGGCGCTGCAGCTCGGGCAGATCGACTATCTGGCGATCTATCGCTCCGACGCGCTCCAGCACGGCTTCAAGCACCTCGATCTGCCGGATGCGATCAATCTGTCCAACCCGCAGTATGCGAAGTCGTATGCGAACGGCGCGGTGGAGACGAAGAACGGCAGGCTGACCGGCAAGCCGATCGTCTACGCCATCACCATCCTGAACGACGCGGCACACAAGGATCTGGCGGAAAAATACGTCGCCTTTCTGCTCGGTCCCGAAGGACAGGCCATCCTGAAGAAGGACGGTTTCGTGCAGGTCAGTCCCGCGATCGCGGAAAACCCGCAGGCCATGCCGCAGGCCTTGCAGGCGATGGTCAAGCCGTGGCCGGGAAAATAAGGTGATGCGATGAGCGCCCCTGCGCAATCGAAGACGCTTGGTCTCGCACTCTGGCTGTGCGGCGGCGCGTTGCTGGCCTTCGTCATCGTGCCGCTGCTGGGCCTGGCGTCGCTGCAGTCGGCGGCGGGCGTGCGGCGCGTGCTCGCGATGCCGGACGTCCGTGCCGCGATCCTGCTTACCCTGGAGGCCGCTCTGACGACGGCGGCGCTCGCGCTGCTGTTCGGCGCGCCGCTGGCTTACCTGCTGTCGCGCGGGCGCTTTCCGGGCCGCCGGCTGGCCGAAGCGGTGGTCGACATCCCGCTCACGGTGCCGCATACCGTGGCCGGCATCGCGCTCCTGAGCGTGCTGGGACGGGAAGGGGTGATCGGCAAGCCGGCGCTCGACTGGTTCGGCATTTCGTTCTGGGGAAGCTTCGCCGGCGTCGTCGCCGCGATGCTGTTCGTCAGCCTGCCCTATACCGTGAATTCGGCTCGGATCGGCTTCGACGCCATCGATCCGGGCCTCGAGAAGGTCGCGCGCACTCTCGGCGCGGGACCGTGGCGCGTGTTCGCGAAGGTCACGCTGCCGCTGGCGTGGCGCTCGCTGATGACCGGCGTGACGCTGACCTTCGCGCGCTCGGTCAGCGAATTCGGCGCGGTGGTGATCCTCGCCTACTACCCGGAGACCGCGCCGGTGAAGATTTACGATCTGTTCCTGCAGCAAGGCATGGGCGATTCGGGCGCGATGGCGCTGGTCATGCTCGTCATCTCGCTGCTGCTGTTCCTGCTGTGCCGCCATGTCCTGTTCGGCGGCAGCGTCCGCGCGGAGGCCGCCCGATGAGAATGTGCCCGCCCGAGGCCATGCCGCTCGAATCATTTGAGCCGCTTGAATCATTTGCCCCGCGCTCGTCCGCGTCGCGGGAGCGGGCGGCGGAATGCGCGGTCGCTCGTCCGGTTTCGCAAGGCGGGCTGGCGTTCGAGCGGGTTTCGCTGCGTCTCGGCGCGTTTGCCCTGCGCGACGTGTCGCTGAGCGTTGCGCCCGGCGAAATCCTCGCAGTGCTGGGACCGAACGGCGCCGGCAAGTCGGTCCTGCTCGAAACCATCGCGGGTTTTCATCGGCCCGACGCCGGCCGCATCCTGCTCGATGGCGCCGACATGACGGCGGCGGCGCCGGAAAGGCGGCGCATCGGATTCGTGTTCCAGAACTACGCGCTGTTTCCGCACCTGACCGTGGCGCAGAACGTCCGGTTCGCGCTCGACCGCCTGCGGCCGCGCGACGCCGGGACCGGCGAACGGGTAGCCGGTCTGCTGGCCCGGTTCGGCCTCGCCGCGCTGGCGAACCGCCGGCCGGACGCGCTGTCGGGCGGCGAACGGCAGCGGGTTGCACTGGCGCGCGCGATGGCGTCGGAGCCCAGCCTGTTCCTGTTCGACGAGCCGTTCGCCGCCGTCGACGAGCGCAGCCGCGCCGTCATGGCCGAGGAAATCCGTGAGACCTTGCGCGAGAGCGGTGTGCCGGCGATCTTCGTGCTGCACGACTTGGATGAATCCGCGGCGCTGGCCGACCGGATTGCGGTGATCCGGGACGGCCGGCTGGAGCAGACCGGTTCGCCCGACGACATCCTGAACCGGCCCGCGAATGCCTTCGTCGCGCAATTTGCCGGTGTGGAAAATCTTCTCGACGGCACCGTTGTCGGAGGCGGGCGCACCGGCGACGTCGTGGTCGAGGCCGGCGGCCTGCGCTTGCGCGCCGCCGCATCGGCCGACGCGTTAGCGAAGGGCCAGCGAGTGCGGATCTGCGTGCGGCCGGAGCATGTAGAGTTTCCCGGACAGGGCGATGCCGGCGCCGAGGGCGACGGCAACATCCTGTCCGCGCGGATCGCCGCGATGCGGCCGTCGGGCGCGCTCGTCAAGCTCGCGTTCGACGCGCCGCTGCCGCTGGTCGCCTGCGTCATGCGCCGGCAGGCCGAAGCCTCTTCGATGGCGATCGGAAAGACGATCAGAATCCGTTTGCCGGCCGATGCGCTGCATCTGCTGCCCGGTCGGGATTGAAGCGGAGAGAAGGGCAGAGCGCCTGCGCGCGACCGTCCACGCCGGATGTCAGAAGATGGCCTTCAGCACGCCGCTGACCACCAGCAGGCCGATGAGAAAAATGATGGCAATGATCCACAGGATGATTTTCATGATTGTTTCCTTGGCTTGTCGATCGAGGGCGCTCGCCGGACGCGCATGCGTTTCCGCTCGTTGCGTTCCTTGCCTTCCTTGCGCCCCGCTTCCTCCACCGGGACGGGGCAAGCGGCTTCAAGGCTGACCGCGGAGCGCGGGCAAAGTTCGTTTGCCGCACCTACGGCGAAAGCCGCGCCGCAGAGGCACGGCGGCAACGTACTTTTGCGCCGGATCAAATCCGGGCGTGATCGTTTGCTTACGCTATATCAACGCGATGGGAAGCAGCCGTTTCCATCCGTATCGCGGACGGGTTCGCCGGCAAAGCCGGTCGTCCGGGCGCGGTGGTCGCTGGGATTCAAGGGAGTTGTGAAGTCACCCGTGTCACGTCTTCTTGCATTCACGATCTTGTCGGCGATTGCTCAACCCAACTAAATAGGAATTGCAATGGCAACAGGTACTGTCAAGTGGTTCAACGATGCGAAAGGCTTCGGCTTTATCACGCCGGACGAGGGCGGCGAGGATTTGTTCGCACACTTCTCCGCGATTCAGAGCAGCGGTTTCAAGTCGCTCCAGGAAAACCAGCGCGTCTCCTTCGACGTGACCACCGGCCCGAAGGGCAAACAGGCGGCGAACATTCAGCCGATGTGATACGGAACGGGCACTCCCGACCCCTGAATCCTCGCTTCGGCGAGGATTTTTTTTGACCGCATCTTCTTCGTTCTCCTCATTCTTCTTCCACCCGCACCGGCCGTGTGCGGGCGTCATCCCGCGCAATCCTTGCACCGCTCGTCGCGAGCGCCTGGCGTGTCCTGGCTTTCGGTCGCGCTCCTCTTGCACACGTGCCGCGCTGCAGCGTCGTTTCGCCATAAAACTGCGTAGAACCACGTACGTGGACTATGTTGCGATGCCGCATGGGTTTTGCATTGCCGGCATCAAACCCCAAACCTACAATCTGACGCGGCCCGAAGCCGGCTGCCTTCGGCTTCACCATAACTACTACATCATCAAGAGGACTGACATGACCTTTACTCCCAAATCCCTGGTCGCGACAGCGCTGATCGGCGTCTCCTTCGCAGCGACCGCCGCAGAGCCGATCAAGATCGGCGTCGACGGCCCGTTCACCGGCGGCTCGGCCCCGATGGGCATCTCGATGCGCGACGGCGTCAAGCTCGCGATCGCCGAGATCAACGCCAAGGGCGGCGTACTCGGTCGCC
>JBQCGO010000248.1:0-11013 GCA_051955575.1 Burkholderiaceae bacterium | reverse complement strand
TCAGCGAGGCGGTCCGCGACGGCGAGCCGGCGCAGGACTACGTCGCAGGCCTCGCACGCGGCCAGGGCGACTGGGCGCCGCGCACGATGCGCGGGCGCCGGGTGCCGGCGCGTCGGTTCCTCTCGGCCGACACCACGGTGACGATCGATGGCCGCATCCTCGGCAAGCCGGCGGACCCGGCCGAAGCCGCAGCCATGCTGCGCGCCCTGTCCGGCCGCACCCACCAAGTGATGACCAGCGTGTCGCTGCATCACGAAGACGAGCACTGGCAGGCAACGCAGATTTCCGAAGTGACCTTCGCCACGCTGCCTGGCGAAGCGATCCGCGCCTATTGCGCGACCGCCGAGCCGTACGACAAGGCCGGCGGCTACGGCATCCAGGGCGCGGCGGCGGCTTTCATCGCGCGCATCGCGGGCAGCTACTCGGGCATCATGGGGCTGCCGCTGCACGAGACCGCGCAACTGCTCCAGCACGTCGGAATCCGCCTGCCGTGAACGAAGAAATCCTGATCAACGTCACGCCGCAGGAAACCCGGGTCGCGCTGACGCTGCAGGGCGCGGTGCAGGAACTGCACGTCGAGCGCACGCTGTCGCGCGGCCTGGCCGGCAACATCTATCTCGGCAAGGTGGTGCGCGTGCTGCCCGGCATGCAATCGGCCTTCATCGACATCGGACTGGAACGCGCGGCGTTCCTGCACGTGGCCGACATCTGGGAAGCGCGGCCGCACGGCGATCATGGCGGTCACGCGGCACCGCTGACCCCGATCGAGAAACTGCTGTTCGACGGCCAGTCGATCATGGTCCAGGTGGTCAAGGATCCGATCGGCACCAAGGGCGCCCGGCTGTCGACCCAGATCTCGATCGCCGGCCGCATGCTGGTCTACCTGCCACAGGACCCGCACATCGGCATTTCGCAGCGCATCGGCAACGAAACCGAGCGCGAGCAACTGCGTGCGCTCGTGCAGCGGCTGCAGCCGCCCGACGACGAGGGCGGTTACATCATCCGGACGATGGCGGAGGAAGCGTCGGAAGCCGACCTGCAGCGCGACATCGATTACCTGCGCAAGACCTGGGCCGCGATCACGCTGCAGGCGCGCAGTTTGCCGGCGCCGTCATTGCTGTTCCAGGACCTGAGCCTGGCGCAGCGCGTGCTGCGCGACTTCGTCAACGACGACACCGCCGGCATCCAGGTCGATTCGCGCGAGAATTTCCAGATGCTGCAGGAGTTCGCCCGCACCTACACGCCCGCGGTGCTGCCGAAACTGCAGCACTACACCGGCGAGCGCCCGCTGTTCGACCTGCACGGCGTCGAGGAGGAAATCGAGCGCGCGCTCGGCCGGCGCGTCGACCTCAAGTCCGGCGGCTACCTGATCGTCGACCAGACCGAGGCGATGACCACGATCGACGTCAACACCGGCAGCTTCGTCAACGGCCGCAATTTCGACGACACCATCTTCAAGACCAACCTCGAGGCGGCGCACGCGATCGCCCGGCAGCTCCGGCTGCGCAATCTCGGCGGCATCATCATCCTCGACTTCATCGACATGGAGAACGCCGAGCACCGGCAGGCGGTGCTGGCCGAACTGAACAAGGCGCTGGCGCGCGACCGCACCAAGATGTCGGTGTCCGGCTTTTCCGCGCTCGGCTTGGTCGAGATGACGCGCAAACGGACCCGCGAATCGCTCGCCCACATCCTGTGCGAACCCTGCCCGGCCTGCAGCGGCAAGGGACAGGTCAAGACCGCGCGCACCGTCTGCTACGAAATCCTGCGCGAGCTGCTGCGCGAGGCGAAGCAGTTCAACCCGCGCGAATTCCGCATCCTGGCCTCGCAGATCGTGGTCGACATGTTCCTCGAGGAAGAGTCGCAGCACCTGGCGATGCTGGGCGACTTCATCGGCAAGAAAATCTCGCTGCAGGTGGAAAACGTTTTCCATCAGGAACAGTACGACATCATCCTGATGTAGGGCGCTCCGACAGGAATAGTCACCCCGGTCCATGCTTTAGAATGTCGCCCGGTCGCGCTCGCGTCGATTTCGCAACCCGGCACGACTCCCCATGGCGGCTATCACTTCGCTGTTTCCTACATGTTCTCTGCAATGGTCCTGATTATTTTGGATGGTATTCTGCCAGTCCCCGCCGTACCCGGCATCGGCACCGTTGCGGTCGCGCCTTCGGCTGACCGGGATGGCGCAGCGGCGCTGGGATTTCGGCCGGATGGACACCGACCGCCACAGCAGGCGTCGTCTACCGGATCCTCGCGGCCGTTCTGAACGAACGTGCGCGGACGCGACTTCATCAAGGCAAAGGATGATCCTCCCTGACAGCCTCCGGCGACTCGCCGCGATGCACCGCCCGTACTACCGTCGCCTGGCGCTGGCCTTCCTCGGCATGATCGTGACCGCGGCGACGGAACCGGTGGTGCCCTACATCTTCAAAATCCTGCTCGACAAGGGTTTCGCCGGCAAGCCGGCGTTCTCGCTTTGGCTGGTGCCAGTCGCGGTGATTGCCGTGTTCGCCGTGCGTGGGGCATCGACTTTCACCAGCACCTACATGATGACCTGGGTCACCAGCCGGCTGCTCACCGAACTGCGGAGCAGGATGTTCGAGCGCATGCTCGACCTGCCGATCGGCTTCTATGCGCATCACACTGTTGGCAAGGTCATCAACTCGATGATGTTCGAGGTCCAGCAGATCATCGAAATGATCACCAAGGTATTCACCTCCATCATGCGCTCGGCATTGACCGTGCTGGGACTCCTGGCATGGCTTCTGTACCTGAACTGGTCGCTGACCATCGTCACGCTGGTCCTGCTACCGCTGATCGCGGTGGTAGTCCGCTTCACCGGCCGTCGGCTGAAGCGGCTGAACCAGGATTCGCTGCGGGTGAACGCCGAATTGACCCAGGTGATCGAGGAAGCCACCCGGGCCCAGCAGGTGATCAAGATCTTTGGCGGCCAAGCGTATGAGAACGCGCGCTTCCTCCACCGCGCAGAGAGCCTGCGCCGCTACACGATGCGCACGACCAAGACCTTCGCCTCCACCGTGCCAATCACCCAGCTGATGACCGCCTGCGCGGTCGCGATTGTGGTGGTGATGGCGCTGGTGCAGTCGGGCAACGGGCAGATCACCGTTGGCGGTTTCGTGTCGTTCATCACCGCGATGTTGATGCTCCTGACGCCGCTGAAGCAGCTTGCCGAGATCAACGGCCCGCTGCAGCGCGGAATGGCCGCGGCTGACGCGGTGTTCGATTTGATCGACAAGCCGACCGAGCGCACCGGCGGCAGGCCGCTGACCCGGCGCGCCACCGGCCGCATCGACTTCGTCGAGGTCGGGTTCACCTATCCCGGTCAGACAAGGCCCGCGCTGGAAGACATCGATCTGCGCGTGTCCCCGGGCGAGACAATCGCCTTCGTCGGCATGTCGGGCGGCGGCAAATCGACGCTGGTCAACCTGATCCCCGGCTTCTACTCGGTCACGCGCGGCCGCATCCTGCTCGACGGCGAGTCGATCGAGGAACTGTCCCTGCCAACCCTGCGCGCGCCGATCGCCTTCGTCAGCCAGCATGTGGTGCTGTTCGACGACAGCGTGGCAGCCAATATCGCCTATGGCGACCCGACGCCGGATCGCGCGCGAATCGAGGCCGCCGCGGCAGCGGCGCACCTGTCCGACGTGGTGACGGCACTGCCCGAGGGTTTCGATACTCGTATCGGCGATAACGGTTCGCGCCTGTCCGGAGGGCAGCGCCAACGGCTGGCGATCGCGCGCGCGATCTACAAGGATGCACCGATCCTGATTCTCGACGAGGCGACTTCCGCACTGGATACCGAATCCGAACGCGCGGTGCAGGAAGCGCTCGACCGGCTGATGCAGGGCCGCACCACCTTCGTCATCGCGCACCGGCTTTCGACCATCGAGCGCGCGGACCGCATCGTGGTGCTCTCGCACGGTCGCATCGTCGAGATCGGCACGCACGCGGAACTGGTTGCCCGGGACGGCGCGTACGCCAACCTGCACCGGCTGCAATATTCCGGTGAAACCGTTTGACTCTCTCACTACCAGGCATGCGCCACAGACCAACCGCGTGGAAAGCCCGATGACCGCCCCGCTCATCCCGGACGAGCGACTTGCCCGGGCAGGCAAGATCCTGTTCATCACGCATCTTGCGCTGGGCGACTACACCTATCTGCAGAATTGTTTCAAGGCCTTTGCCGAAGCCTATCCGCACATCAGGATCCACTTGTGGGTGGATGAAGTGCGTCGCACAAGCGATGCCTCGAAGTGGGAGCAGCTGAAAAACTATTCGCTGTACGACTGGGTTGCCGCCTGTCCGTTCTTCGACAAGGTCTACCAGCGTACCTACAGCCCCGAGTTGCTGAGGGAATCGATCAGGGAGGCGCAGGCGGAGAAATACGACGTGGTCGTGTCGTTGGCCGTTGTCCGGCCGCATCGGTATGCATCGATGGCGCGCGAGATCAGCGCGAGCGGTTTTGTGGCCGGCATCGGAACGCGCATGAACCTGTTTCAGACGCTGCTTCAGCCGCACCACCGGCGCGCCCTTGACAGGCTCGATGCCCGCATTTCACCCTACTCGGCAAACATCGACGAACCGGCCCACATCAGCGATATCTACGCTGGCTGGTTCCGCCAATTGTTCGGACTCGATATCCCGCCGGAGAAACGCTTTCCCTTCGTGGAAATTCCCGTCGACTGGCTGCAGTACGCGGCCAAGCAGATCGGCCGGTGGGGCGTGAACAAGCACGACAGCAAGCTGATCTTTCTCAATCCTTTTGCCAAGACGCGAAAGCGTTGCTGGCCGCTGGAGCGCATCGCCGATCTGGTGAATGCCATGCGCCGAGAGGCGGCCTGGCGCGATGCCTTTTTCATCGTCAACGCAGTCCCGTCGGAACTCGGGAATGTGAAGAAAATGATCGCCACGCATGGGTTGGCGCGTACTGAAGCCTTCAGCGCCGAAGACAATTTCTTCCAGCTCCCCGCCGTGCTCAGTCAGTGCGACCTCGCCATCTCGGTGGAAACCGCTGTCATGCATCTGGCCAACGCGGTCCATGTACCGGTCATTGCGCTGATGCGAAAAAAGAATCCAGAATGGGTGCCGATCGACCGCAAAAACAGCATCGTCATCACGACCGCAAGGCGAAGCGCGTGGGTAAAGGATATCCCGGTGAACGACGTGATGGAGGCGCTGAAAGGCTTACCCTGCACGCGTGCCGATTGAGCGTCACCGATAACGGCCGGCATTCTCGTCATGGAGCGACTGGGCCGCATCCAAGGTGATCGTCCATCGTCCCGGCGTGACAGCCGGGACGCGGACCTCGACACGCGTTGTGCCGGCGTGTCGACGTTGAACGGCGTCGTCGACCGCGGGCACGGAAAGGCGCGGCATCGTCCGCGCACCCTTCGATGCGGTTGTCGATAGCGACCGCCGGAACCCATTGCTCCCCCTCTTGACCAACCCGACCATGCCCAAGTCCAAAGACGACGCCTTTCACATCGCATTCTGCATCGACGACCATTATTTCCGCGCAATGGGCGCGACGATCACGTCGATCATCGACAACAACCCCGGGCAGGCGCTCGCGTTTCACGTGCTGACCTTTTCCGCTTCGGACGAGCATCGTTTTCGCCTGCAGCAACTCGAAGAAAAATTTCCGAACGTCCGCACGCAATTGCACGTGCTCGACACGGCCGACTTCAAGCAGTTCGATCATTTCATCCGGTTCTCGCATTACTCGCTGTCGATCTTCACACGCCTCGTCATTCCGACCGTTCTTCAGGACACGACCGACCGTGTGCTGTATCTCGACGCAGACATCCTCTGCGTCGGCAAGCTTGACGGATTGATCGACATGGACATCAGCGGTGATATCGCCGCTGCGGTACCCGACGTCCCGAACATGGTCAGGCGCCGCGTGGCCGCGCTCGGCCTGAAACATCCCGAATATTTCAATGCCGGCGTCATGTTCATCAACATCCCCAGGTGGCAGGAGCATCGCATTACCGAGGCAACGATGGACGCGCTGCTCCAGCATGGGAAAAAATTGCGCTACAACGACCAAGACGCATTGAACATCGCGCTCAACGGGCAAACGCGTTTCCTGCCGATTCGCTACAACCGCATCTACGACCTGATCCACGATCTCGGCAACAACATCACGTCGATGCACCCGGTCGGCAATGCCGTCTTTCTCCATTTCGCCGGGTCGGTAAAGCCGTGGGCCGAGTGGACCGGACACGATGCTACGCTGCTGTTTCGCAAATACCATGCGCGCTCGCCGTGGTCGCACATGCCGCTCGACCCGCAGCCAGGCAACACCAAGGAGATGCGCATGAATTCGCGCTTTCTGTTCCGGCAAGGCAAACCGGTGCAAAGCCTGCGGTGGTACTTGAAATACCTGAGGGCCCGAAGCAAAAAATAATTTCTTGCGCGCGACCAGAACCGCCGGCATCCGCAGTGCCGGAGAATCCTTTCCATGCAAATATTCATCATCAACCTCGCCCGTCGCCCGGACAAGCGTGACGCAATCCTGAAACGGATCGCTGCAACCGGCCTCGAGGCGCAAATCGTCGAGGCGGTGGATGGTGCCGCCATGTCCGACGCGGTGACGGCAGGCGTCGCCCGCGACTGGCCGGCATCCTGCATGACCAAAGGCGTCATTGCGTGCGCACTCAGCCACTTAAAGATCTACCAAAAAATCGTCGAGGAAAATATTCCGCTCGCACTCGTGCTTGAGGACGATGCACTACCGACGCGGAACCTCGCCGGCATACTGGAAGACATTGCCGATGCCGACGACGGAAATACCCCGAAGGTTTACCTGCTTTCGTCGCATCATTTTCATCCGCGCTCGTCCTGGAAATTGCGCGACGGCCACGCACTGCACGACTTCATCGCTGGCTCGCAAGGTCACGCCTACGTGATAAACAGGAAGGCAGCGGCGGCCCTGCATGAAAATCTGCGTCCCGTTGTCTGGGAAGCAGACAAATGGTGGTACTTCCAGGCACTTGGCTACGTCAAAGTCGAATGCGTGGTGCCGCATGTCGTCGGCGTCGACGGCGTTGCGGAAAAATCCGACCTGCAGCCAGAACGCGGTGCGTTACACAAAAGGCGTCGAGCCTATCTGCGGAAGCTCGCTACGCTTGCACCTTTGCGAGCCCACCTCCAGAAGTTCGCCTGGAGACTCTTCCGACGCCCGTTTGCTCGAAAGAGCTGACGGACTTTTCCGGGAGTACTCGGACAGGTCGTCGATACGATTTTTCTTCACGACATACCCGACGTCCCATGCGGTGCTTGCGGCGGCAGATGCTGCGTCAGCCGATCCGATTCAGGTATTTTTCCCGCTTCTCGATGTAGCTAAGCAAGAAAGCAATCGTGACCGCGTAGAACGGCGCAATTTCCCAGCAGGTAAATGCCACGTCGGTCAGGCCAAGAATCATCAACCCGACGACCAGAGCCGTTCCCATGTATGCGCAACTCCGGATTTCCTTGTCGGGATCCGAAAAGCGCCGAGAGAACATGGCTCCAGGGACTCCATATAGCGCGAGTATGGCGATCAGACCGAAGACGCCATACCTTGCCACCATGAACAGCATGTCGTTATGCGAATGGGTGAAGCTGGCTGCCATGGGAGAAATGACCTTGCGCGCTGCCAGTTCTCCCAGTGCGGGACGAAAGCCGGGAGCGCCTACACCGACTACGGGATGCTCCTCGAACATGATCCATGAGGCCCGCCATAATTGCAGTCGTATTCCTACCGAAGTATCGATATTGGTGCCTTGCACATATTGCTGAATGTCGGACGCAGCCATTGCCACCCGTTCCTTCAGGATTCCCCCGGCCTGCCAGACAATCGTCGAACAGGCAACAGACACGGCCGCTGCAGCGACGACGTACCTGAAACGGATGCCGTGAGCAGACAGGAAAACATAAGCCAGTACAAGGAGGACGGGGAATGTCAGCCAGGCGCCTCGGGTTCCGGAAAGATAGACCGCGTACAGCACGGCCCCGAACGCCATCACCTTGAGCGATGCGCCGATGAAGCCCGCCCTGTTTTCCCACGCGAGTGAACTTGCCGCAAAAATTCCGAACAGCAGCACCATTTCAGCAAAGATATTCAAGGGAATGAAATCGGTCATGTAGCGTATTTGTCCGTCGTCGGTCAGCAAATACATCTTTGCCGCGCCTGCAACCGCACCGATCACGAATGCCCACTGCATGCGGCGCATCCATGAAAGGGGCACAAACTGCACCGCCCAGAACGCGAGCGTGAATAACGCAAGCCGGGAAGGAAAATCCATGCTTCTCCAATCGAAATTCCCGGTGAAAAGCATATGCATCAACACAGCGAGCAAGGGTGCAGCCATTGCCACGTTAATCGCCCGATGTTGCTTCGTGAATTTGAGATACGTCCCCTTTGACTCGGGTTCACGGATAGCGACGCTCACCAAGCCAAACAAAAGCAGAAGACCGAATAGAACGTTGAACGAACGATCAATCAGAAGCCCGAGCAAGTAGAACAGGCACAATATTGCTGTGAGTAAGTAGCGCATCAAACGTTTGCGAAATTGCGAAATGGGAGCCAGGCTCCGACTCGCCGGACAGGCGGGAGGAAATGGAAGCCGCTTTGAGATCTTGAAGAATCGAGCAGCTTTTCAACCGCCATAATGGCGAACAAGATCGTTTTCCAGATGCTGCTGGTATCCGACCCTTAGAAACGGGCGCACGAAGGTGAAGTATCGCAACTGCTCGAAATGCCTGCCAAGATGGTATTTCATTGCGATTCGATTCGAGCGAGTCGAACGACGATCGACGGCCTCGATGCGCGAATCGCGCGACGCATTCGTCAGGCCAATGCAATAGGGGACCAGGACTTTTATGTCGATGCCGAACCGCTTTTGCATATGCTCCCACCTGTCCGCGGCCGCATAGGTCGGATATAGACCCCGAGCGAGCAATCCGGCGGCGGCCCGAGTCAGAAAATAGCCGTGTGCGCCGCGCGCTCGATACAGGCGGCAGGCCTTTCTTCCCGTGTCCAGCTCGATAGCCCGATTGGCAACGTATCGTCGGACGTAGTTAAGCAAAACCACGACCGGGACGTCGGCTGGAAATGTCTGTTCAAGTCGCGCGAGAACCCGGGGAAGCTGCGAATCGAGAATCGTGGCATCGTCTTCGAGAATCAGGGCATGTGAAACGCCACCGGCCTCCATTTCGCGGTAGATACCGATATGACTTAACGCACAGCCGATCTCACCTTTACCGAGTTCCCGATTGAAGGTATGAACAGCCTTTGCGGGATCGTACGCGGCCGCCAGCGCCGAGTTCGAAAGCGATGCGCCATATACGGCATCGAACACCTTGTGTTCGATATCGAGTTCGCGCAATTGCGCCAATAGCGGCTGCCTGCGCGCAACGTCCTGGGGCAGGCTGATGACAAAGGTGCGAACTGAAGACATAAAAACCTAATCGGAACCGGAACGCGCTGGAAGCGTCCCCGACGTGTTTGCATTTGAATCGACCAGCGAGGCATTATTTCGATCCCCGTTCCCGCTTTTGTTCGGTACGGGTCGGATCGCGCGCGAGATGGAAAGGCGTGAACGATGAATTATAAGGCAGCGCTTTTGAACGCCTTTTTCAAGCGCTTTCGCATTTCCGGACGCGCAAATCCCTTGGCATGGCCTTGTCGGCGCCGTCGTTCACGTCATCGCTGACCGACGGCTCGAAGAAATCGCAAGTTCGATCCATGAGGAAAGAATATTCACGACATCAGGTGCCGAGCAGTCCCGAAAGCCGAGATCGCTTGTCGACTCGACCCGGCAATGGTCCGCACGAAAAACTGTCCCGGCACTACGCGAAAGCACCATCAATATTCGATTTGCACGTTATCTGCGGTCAGCCAGTCGCATAGCGACCGATAGAGCGCGTCGTCCGCGCGCACCCGCCACTCGTCCGACAGGCGCAGCTCGGTCAGCGCGCCGTTCTTCGTGTACTGCAGTACCACCGGGCAGGCGGCCTCCTGCTGGCGGTACGGCAGGATCAACTCGCGCAGCTTGTTGGCGTCCGCCTGGCCGTTCATCGACAGCCGCAGCGCCTTGACGAACGCTGCGCGCGCGGCGGCGATGTCCATCACCTTGTCCGCGTTCAACCGCACGCCGCCGGTGAACCGGTCTTCCGACGCCTTGCCCTGCACCGCGAGGAACTCGTCCTCCTTGAACAGCTTGCGGTTGGCCTCGTACAGCTCGTTGAAGACGGTGACCTCGACGGTCGCGGTGGCGTCGTCAAGCGTGACGATGACCATCCGGCCGCGCTGGGTCATCTGGGTGCGCACGCCGACGATCACGCCGGCGACGATCCTGGGCTCGCGCGACGGTTCCAGATCGGCCAGCCGGGTGCGCGCGAACTTGCGCGCCTCCGGCGCGTACGCATGGAACAGGTGGCCGGACAGATAGAAGCCGAGCGCGGATTTTTCCTCGGTCAGCTTCTGCTTGTCGCTCCACGGCGCGACCTTGACGTACTCGGGCCGCGCGCCAGGGTCGGTGTCGTCGCCGAACAGGCTGACCTGGTTGGCCGCGGCCTCGGCCTGCTCGGCGGCCTCGATCGCGCGGCCGACCGAGGCCATCAGCACCGCGCGGTCGACGCCGAAGCAGTCGAACGCGCCGGCCTTGATCAGCGATTCGATCGTGCGGCGGTTGATCTGTCGCTTGTCGACCCGCTTCGCGAAATCGAACAGGTCGGCGAACGGGCCGTTCGCGCGCGCGGCGAGGATTGCCTCGATCGCGCCCTGCCCGCTGCCCTTGACCGCGCCCAGGCCGTAACGGATCTGCGTGGCCGGCTTGCCCGGCTCGCCCACCGGCGTGAAGCGGTAATCGGAATGGTTGATGTCCGGCGGCAGCAGCGTCAGCTTGCAGACCTCGACCGCGTCCTCGGCGAGGATCTTCACCTTGTCGGTGTCGTCCATCGCGAGCGACATGTTGGCCGCCATGAACGCGGCCGGATGGTGCG
>JBQCGO010000247.1:0-10199 GCA_051955575.1 Burkholderiaceae bacterium | reverse complement strand
CCTGTATGCCTACAGTCTGCCACAAAACCCGCCCGACCCCGCCGAGGAAGCGGGACGCCACAGCGGATCGTCCGGCGTCAGGTCACGCAGGCGAGCAGCGTCTCGGCCAGCAGGTCCGCGGGCACGGCGGTGACGATCGCGCCGCCGAGCGGCTTCATCAGGATGAACTTGATCCGGCCGCCTTCGTTCTTCTTGTCGACCTGCATCAGCGCGGTCCACTGCTCCAGCCCAAGGTCGGGCGCCTTCACCGGCAGGCCGGCCGCCTGCACCAGCGCAACCACGCGCGCCCGCGCGCCGGCGTCGATGAAGCCCATGCGGAGCGACAGATCGGCCGCCATGACCATGCCGCAGCCGACCGCCTCGCCGTGCAGCCATTCGCCGTAGCCCAGTCCGGCTTCGATCGCATGACCGAAGGTATGGCCGAAGTTGAGCACCGCGCGCAAGCCGGATTCGCGCTCGTCCTGCCGCACCACGTCTGCCTTGATTTCGCAGGAACGCCGGATCGCGTAGGCTACCGCGTCGCCGTCGCGCGCGACCAGCCGGGCGATGTTGGCTTCGATCCAGTCGAAGAAGGTTGCGTCCAGCACCGCGCCGTACTTGATCACTTCCGCCAACCCGGCCGACAGTTCGCGCGCCGGCAGCGTGTCGAGCGTGGCGGTGTCGGCGACCACCGCGCGCGGCTGGTAGAACGCGCCGATCATGTTCTTGCCGAGCGGGTGGTTGATGCCGGTCTTGCCGCCGACCGAGGAATCGACCTGCGCGAGCAGCGTCGTCGGAATCTGCACGAACGGCACGCCGCGCATGTAAGAGGCGGCAGCGTAGCCGGTCAGGTCGCCGATGACACCGCCGCCGAGCGCGACCAGCGTCGTGCCGCGCTCGCATTTCTCGGCAAGCAGCGTGTCGAAGACGCGCATCAGGCTGGACCAGTTCTTCTCTTCCTCGCCATCCGGCAGGACGATCGCGATCGCCTGCTTGCCGGCCGCGTCCAGCGTCGCCATCACGCGATCGAGATAGAGCGGCGCCACGACGGTATTGGTGACGACGGCGACGCGCTTGCCGGCGATACCGCGCGTCAGCACCGTGCGGTCGTCCAGCAACGACTTGCCGATCGTTATCGGATAGCTGCGCTCGCCGAGGTCGACGGTCAGAATGTCGGAATCGTGGTGCCGGACGGGATCCGGCGCGGTCGGTGTCTGCATGGCGGCAATGCGTTGTGCGTGATGATCAGAAGCTCCCGGCCAGCCGGCCGCGTCCATGGCCGGCTCGGACGACGTTTCCTCGGGCGAGCCGATTTGATGAAGATCGAGCTGCGCAAGGATCGCGTTGATCAGAAACTGCACGTTCGGCCGGCCGGTATCGATGGTGAGATGGGCAACGTCGCGGTATAGCGGTTCGCGCTCGCGCGCAAGCTGCTCGATCTTTTTGCGCGGATCTCCGGTCTGCAGCAGCGGCCTGCTGCGATCCCGGCTGGTGCGCTGAAGCAGATGATTGACGCTCGCGCGCAGGTAGATCACGGTACCCCGCGCGGCCAGCAGTTCGCGGTTCTCGGCCCGCAGGACCGCGCCGCCGCCGGTAGCGAGCACAAGCTCCGATTGCGCGGTCAGTTCGCGGATGATGTCCGCTTCGCGCTGACGGAAACTGTCTTCGCCTTCGATCTCGAAGATCAGGGAAACCGTGGCGCCTGTACGCGCTTCGATTTCCTGGTCGGTATCGACGAACCGCTTGTTGAGTTTCTTCGCGAGCGCGCGGCCGACCGTGGTCTTGCCCGCCCCCATGAGGCCCACCAGGAAAATATTGGATGCCACCATCTCAACCCGACCTGCGATATGAATGACCCGATTTTACCGCAGGGAACACCGCAGGCCGGACGACGGAGAAGGAGAAAAGACAGCGCCGCCGGACCGTATTGGCCGGCGGCGCGATGTGCGCGGCGGCGCCCAGGATCCAGGGCAGCGCCGCACGGCGAACGGTCAACGGGAGGACAGGCGGTCGACCACGATCTTCGGCGTGATGAAGATCAGCAGCTCGGTCTTGTCGTTGGTGCGGTCGGTCGTCTTGAACAGATTGCCGAACACGGGAATGTCGCCGAAGAAGGGCACCTTGGTCACCGCGTCGCGCTCGGTCTGCTGGAAGATGCCGCCGAGTACCACGGTGCCGCCGTTCTCGACCAGCACCTGTGTCTGCACGTGCTTGGTGTCGATTGCGAAACCGGCCGTGGTTTCCTGACCGACGCTGTCCTTGTTTACATCGACGTCGAGCACCACGTTGCCGTCCGGCGTGATTTGCGGCGTGACTTCCAGCTTCAGGTTCGCCTTGCGGAACGAGATCGACGTCGCGCCGCTGCTGGTCGCTTGCTGGTACGGCAATTCGGTGCCCTGCTCGATCAACGCCTTGAGCTTGTCGGCCGTCACCACGCGCGGGCTGGAAATGATCTTGCCCTTGCCATCGGCTTCCAGCGCCGACAGTTCCAGATTCAGGAAGCGCTGGGCGCCGGCGGAGAACAGGCTGATCGCGAAACTGCCCGGATTCAGGCCGTTGATGCCGGCGGCCGGCAGGTTCACGAACTGGCTGTTTGGAATGTAACTGCTCTCGGTGACTTTCGCCTGGCCGGTCTGCTCGCCGATACCCAGGTAGTTTCCGGTCAGGGCGATGCGGTTGTTACCGGTAGTCTGGTAGCCGGCGGGACCGTTGCCGCTCAGGGTCCGGAGATCGGTGAAACCCAGCTTCGCACCCAGGTTCTTGCTGAAGGTGTCGTTGGCTTCGACGATACGCGCCTCGATCAGCACCTGCCGCGACGGGATGTCGGTCTTCTCGACCAGCTTGCGGACCTGATCAAGTTTCGACGCGATATCGGTGACGAACAACTGATTGGTGCGCGCATCGATGACGGCGCTGCCGCGCTTGGACAGGATACGGTTCTTCTCATCGCCCCCGTCGATGCCAAACACTTTCTTGAACGACTCGGCCTTCTGGTAGTTCAGTTGGAAAGTCTCGGTCTTCAACGGTTCGAGTTCGGCGATCTGGGAACGCTGCTCGAGCTCGAGCTTTTCCTTGGTCAGCAACTCTTCCTTCGGCGCAATCCACAGCACCGAGCCGTTCTTGCGCATGTCCAGGCCCTTGGCCTGCATTACGATGTCGAGCGCCTGGTCCCACGGCACGTCCTTCAGCCGCAGCGTCAGGCTGCCGTTGACGCTGTCGCTGGTGATGATGTTAAGCCCGGTGAAGTCGGCAATCACCTGGAGCACCGCGCGCACCTCGACGTTCTGGAAGTTCAGCGACAGCTTCTCGCCGCGGTAGCCCTGCGTGCCTTGCGTCAGCTTGTTCGGATCTTCCTTGATCGGCTTGACCTCGACCACCAGTTGCGAATCGCTCTGGTAAGCGCTGTGCTCCCACAGGCCGGTCGGCTCGATCACCATGTGCACGCCGTTTCCTTGCCGGGTGGTCGTGACGGTGCGCACCGGCGTGCCGAAATCGGCGACGTCCAATTTCCGCTGCAAAACGTCGGGCAGCGTCGCCTTCAGGAAATCGACCACGATGGTTTGACCCTGCTGGCGCACGTCGACGCCGACCTGGTTGGACGGCAGGTCGACGACCACGCGGCCTTCGCCGGCCGAGCCACGACGGAAATCGATGTCGCGGATCGCCTGCCGGCCGGCATCGGCGTCGGATGCCGAGGCGGTCGGCGCGACCGGCATGCCCGCCGCGTTGACGGCGGTCGCCACGCCGCCAGTGCCGTCGATCGTCACGATCACTGCGTTGCCGTCGACCGTGGTCGCGTAGTTGAGCGGACGCTTCAGGTTGAACACCAGGCGGGAGCGCTCGCCGGCCTGCACCACGTTGACGTTGCGCACGTCGCCGAGATTGATGTTTTGCGCGGTCTTGCCAGTGGCGTTGCTCACGCCGGTGAAATCGAGCGCGATGCGCGCCGGGCTGGCAACCGAGAAACCGACCGGCGGCTTGTCGACCGCATTCTTCATGGCGATCTTGACCACGATGTTCGCGCCCTGCTGGTTCGCGGTAATCGATTGGATCGCGTTGTCCTCGGCATGCGCGAACGACGCTACGCCGACGGTACAAAAAGCGAGCGCGAGCAGGCGGCGAAGGATGGCCGCGATGGCCGGTTGTTGTGATGCCGCTGTCATTTTTTCGTCTCCTGCAACTCGAGCTTGGCTGGGCGTTCGATCCATTCGCCGGACGCGTCTTGTACGATTTCCTTCAGGTCAACCTCGGTCTCGCTGATCGCGGTGACCATGCCGAAATTCTGGCCGATGTAATTACCCACCTTCACCTGGAACACCGACCTGTCCGCCTGAAGCAGCGCGTAGTTCAGTCCAGGCTTCTCGAGGGTGCCGACCATTTTCAGCGCATCCAGCGGATAGCTTTCCAGCGGTTCGCGGCGACGGTCGAAATCCGGCTTGAGGCCAGCGCCGTTGCGGGCCTGCAGCTTGGCGAATGCAACCGCCAGCTTCTGCGGGTCGTAGGGGTCGATGTTTTCCTTGCCGCCGTACTGGAAAGGCGAAAACTTCTTCGGCTCGGTGAGCTTGGCCACGTTCGGCGGCGTCTGGCGACGGACCTGGTCCATCCATTCCTTGATCTCGCCGATGCCGCTGTCGCCGCAGCCGGCCAGCGCCACCAGCGGCACGGCGCACAATGCGATGCGAACTGTCCTCATTTCTTGCCGCCTTTCTTGTCCGCCTTGGCCTTGCGCTGCGCGGCGATTTCTTCAGGGTCGAGGTAGCGGAACGTCTTGGCGACGGCTTCCATCGCCAGCGGCGTGCCGTCCTTGGTCGTGACCAGATGGAGATTGTTGAGCGTGACGATGCGCGGCAGGTTGGCGATGTCGCCGGCGAAGGCGCCGATGTCGTGGTAGCCGCCGGTGACCTTGATGTCGATCGGCAGTTCGGCGTAGTAGTCCTTCACGACCACCTGCCCGGGCTTGAAGAGCTCGAACTGCAGCCCCCTGCCGAGTCCGGCCTGATTGATGTCGGACAGCAGCGCATCCATTTCCGCCTTGCTGGGCAACTGCTTCTCGAGCATGGAGACATATTCGCCGACCTGTTCCTTCTGCTTGCGCAGCGCTTCCAGGTTGACCGCCTGTCGCACGCGCGTCTTGAAATCTTCCCGCAGCTTCAATTCGTTCTGCGCACCCTGATCGAGTTCGTCGAGCTGCTCGCTCCAATAGAAGAACCAACCGAGGAAAAGCACGCCCACCAGCGCGCCGGCCGCACAGGCCAGCCGCGGCAGCAGCGGCCATTGCCCGGGGTGCCGGCCGTTCAGGCCGCGGAACTGCGCAGCCACCGATGCCATGCCCGTTTTCAGATCAGCAGCCATACCGGATCTTTCCTGTCAGGGGTTCTTCGCGACGACCGCGTTCGCGCCGGGTTTGGCGCCGGGTGCGGCCGGCGCCTTGTCCTGCGGGCGCTTGATGCCGACGTTGATCGTGAAATCGAACACTCTCTTCGCATCCCGCCCCTGTCCAAGGTTGGCGGAGCGGATTTCGATCAGGTCAGGCTTTTCGAGCCAGGGCGAGTTGTTGCCGAGGTTGCGCAGCAGCTCCGACACCCGTTCGTTGGATTGGGCATAGCCGTTCAACACCGCGCGCTGCCCATCCTGCTTCATCGAGCGCAAGTAGATGCCTTCGGGCACCTGCTTGACCAGTTGGTCGAGCAGGTAGACCGGCTGATTGCGGTCCGCCTGCAAGTCCTCGACCGCCTGCTGCCTCGCGCGCAGCGCGTCGATCTCGTTCTTCAGGTTGGCGATTTCCTTGATCTGCCCGTCCAGCCGCGCGTTCTCGGCCTTGATGAAGTCGTTGCGCGCGTTCTGGCCGGCGATGCGGTTGCCGATGATGCCGCCGACGGCCAGCACACAGAGGGCGCCCACGACGGCGCTCGCGCCCAGCGTCGCGTAGAACGCGTTGCGGCGCTGCCTGCGCTTCTGCTCGCGGTGCGGGAGAAGATTGATCTTGATCATCAGTCGAATCTCCGCATAGCCAGGCCGCAGGCGACGAGGTAGGACGGCGCTTCGGCGCGCAACTGTTTTTCGCGAACGCCGGACGCAAGCTGCATGCCCTTGAACGGACTGACGACCGAGGCCGATATCTTGGTGCGCTCGGCGACCAGTTCCACCAGCCCGGGGATCGCGGCACAGCCGCCGGCGAGAAAGATCTGGTCGATCCGGGTGTACGGGGTCGAGGTGAAGAAGAACTGGATCGCCCGGGTGATTTCCATCGCGGCGCTTTCCAGGAACGGATTCAGCAATTCGCCTTCATAGCCTTCGGGGAGGTCGCCCGCGCGCTTCTTGCTGTCGGCCTCCTCGTACGACATGCCGTAGCTGCGCACGATGTCCTGAGTGAGCTGATGGCCGCCGAACGGCTGTTCACGTTCGTAGACCGGCTGACCGTCCAGCAGCATCGCCACATGCGTGGTCTGCGCGCCGATCTGGAACAGCGCGACGATCTGGCCGCGTCCCGCCTTGGGCAATTGCGCGGTGATGCGTTCGATCGCGGCCCGCGCGGCATAGGATTCGATATCCATCACCTGCGGCTTCAAGCCGGCCGCTTCGACCACCGCAACGCGGTCCTCGACCTTTTCGCGGCGCGATGCCGCCAGCATGACTTCCACGTCGTCCGGCGCATTCTGCGCGGGACCGATGACGTCGAAATCCAGGCTCACCTCCTCCAGCGCGAACGGGATGTACTGGCTGGCCTCGCTCTCCACCTGGATTTCGAGTTCCTCCTCGGTCATGCCGCCCGGCAGGATGATCTTCTTGGTGATGACCGACGCCGGCGGCATGCCGAGCGCGACGGCCTTCGCGCCGGTGCCACTGCGCTTCCAGACGCGTCGGATCGCTTCGGCGACCTGTTCGATGTTCTCGATGTTGCCGTCCACGACGGCGCCGCGCGGCAACGGTTCGGAGGCGAAACGTTCCAGCCGGTAGTCACCCTTGCCCGTTTCCCCGAGTTCGACCAGCTTGACGCCAGACGTGCTGATGTCCAGCCCCACCAGCGGCGTGTTTCTCTTGCCGATCAGCGATCCAAGATCCAAAGCCACGGACAGATCTCCCTTGAACACGTTTCTCTCGGGAATTTTTCAACGCAGCCTACGGTCGGCGCAGGGATGTTGAATGCGCGACGCCCGCGGAAAAGAGTTCAAAAATTCTTGTTTAAAAACGAATGTTTACTTGATTTTCGTCAAACGTTACATTAAATCCTAGCAACAGGCTTCTGCGAGTGTAAAGCAATTTCCACACGGTAACTCGGTTGCTCGTTGCATAAATCCGACGAGATTTCTCCCTCTGCTGTCCCTATCGCGGCAACTCACCGGACAGCGCACGGATAGCCTGTCGGTATAATCCCCGCTTCACTCCACTCACTGAAACGAGCGGTCGTGTTCGAACATGCGGCCGCATCCGCAATGGCATCGAATCAATCTGAACAATCGACTTCCCGCAAATCCACTCCGCGTCCGCGGCGATCCACCCCGGCACGGGTACTGCTCTGGCTGACCGGCGGCATCGCCGGTTTGGCGCTGGCCGGCGCGCTGCTCGCCGTGTTCATGCTGGCGCTGATCTACCCGAACCTGCCGGCGCTGGACACGCTGACAGACTATCGCCCGAAGATCCCGCTGCGTATCTATTCGGCCGACAGCGTGCTGATCGGCGAATTCGGCGAGGAGCGCCGCAACGTGGTGCGCTTCAAGGACGTGCCGGACATCATGAAGAAGGCCATCCTCGCGATCGAGGACGACCGCTTCTACGAGCACGGCGGTATCGACTACCTCGGCATTGCCCGGGCGGCGCTGCACAACATGATGGGCGGCTCGCGCCAGGGTGCATCGACCATCACCCAGCAGGTCGCGCGTAATTTCTTCCTGTCCAGCGAGCAGACCTTCAAGCGCAAGATCTACGAGGCGCTGCTGGCCTGGAAGATCGAGCAGACTCTGACCAAGGACCAGATCTTCGAGGTCTACCTGAACCAGATCTACCTCGGCCAGCGCGCCTACGGCTTCGCGTCCGCGTCGCAGATCTACTTCGGCAAGAAGCTGCAGGACATCAGCATCGCCGAGGCCGCGATGCTGGCCGGCCTGCCGAAGGCGCCGTCGGCCTACAACCCGGTGGCCAATCCGAAGCGGGCGAAGGCGCGCCAGCAGTACATCCTGCTGCGCATGCACGAGCTGGGCTACATCAACGACGCGCAGTACGAACAGGCGAAGAACGAGGAGTTGCGGATCAAGACCGACAGCACCGAGTTCGGCGTGCATGCGGAATACGTCGCCGAGATGGCGCGCCGGCTGGTCTACGACCAGTTCAAGGACGACACCTACACGCGCGGGCTGAACGTCTACACCACGATCACCAAGGCTGATCAGGACGCCGCCTATCTCGCCGTGCGGCACGGCGTGATGGAATACGAGAAGCGGCACGGCTATCGCGGCCCCGAGGGCTACATGGAAATCCCGTCGGCCAAGGACGAGGCGGACGACGCAATCGAGGCAGAACTGGCCGAGCACCCGGACAGCGACGACATCGTCGCCGCCGTCGTGCTGGAAGCGACGCCGAAGCAGGTCCGGGCGATGCTCGGTTCGGGCGAGGAAATCACGATCACCGGCCCGGGCCTGGCCTTCGCCGGCAACCTGCTGTCGGACAAGGCGCCGCCGCAGAAGCGGGTGCGGCGCGGCGCGATCATCCGCGTCATCCGCGACGGCAAGAACTGGTCGGTCACGCAGATGCCGGAAGTCCAGGCGGCCTTCGTCGCCGTCAGTCCCGAGGACGGCGCGATCAAGGCGCTGGTCGGCGGCTTCGACTTCAACCGCAACAAGTTCAACCACGTGACGCAGGCATGGCGGCAGCCGGGCTCGTCGTTCAAGCCGTTCATCTATTCGGCATCCCTCGAAAAAGGGTTGTCGCCATCGACCATCATCAACGATGCGCCCATCACCTTCGGCTCGGGCCAGACCGGCGGCCAGGCGTGGGAGCCGAAGAACTACGACGGCAAGTACGAAGGCCCGATGACGATGCGCACCGGCCTGATGAAGTCGAAGAACATGGTGTCGATCCGCATCCTGCAGAAGATCGGCGTCAACTACGGCCAGGAATACGCGACCCGCTTCGGCTTCGACGCCGACAAGAACCCGCCGTACCTGACACTGGCGCTGGGTGCGGGCGCCGTCACGCCGCTGCAGATGGCGGGCGCATATTCGGTCTTCGCCAACGGCGGCTACAAGATCAATCCCTACATCATCTCGAAGATCACCGACAGCGACGGCCATACGCTGACCCAGGTGCAGCCGGAAAAGGCCGGCGTCGAAGCCAACCGCGTCATCGATCCGCGCAACGCGTTCCTGATGGACAGCATGCTCAGGGACGTGGTCCGCCACGGCACCGCGATCAAGGCGATGTCGCTGAAGCGCACCGACCTGGCCGGCAAGACCGGCACCACCAACGACTCGTTCGACGCTTGGTTCGCCGGCTATCAGCCGACGCTGGTCGGGATCGCCTGGATCGGCTTCGACCAGCCGAAAAACCTCGGCAACCGGGAAACCGGCGGCGGCCTGGCGCTGCCGATCTGGATCAATTTCATGGAAAAGGCGCTGAAGGGCGTACCCGAAGCCGAGCGCGCGGTGCCGGACGGCATCATCAAGGCCGACGGCGAGTACTACTACGCGGAGAACCCGCCCGGCACAGGCGTCAACAGCCTGGGGCTCGGTGACCCGTTGCCCAGCGACGGGTTGGCGCCAGACGGCAGTTCGAAGGACGCGGTGAAGAACGAGCTGTTCTGATCCCGCGCATAACGCCGGTGGACTTGTGGACGGCTCAGGCTGCCCGCAACTCCACCGGCACGCCGGACTGAGCGCTGAGCGCCGCCGACAACGACGCGTAGAGTTCGGAATCGTCGCGGGTGTTGATCCAGCGGTCGCCGTCGCGGCGATAATGGAAACCGCCGGAACGCGCCGCGATCCACATTTCCTGCATCGGCGCCTGGCTGTTGACGATGATCTTGCCGCCGCCGTCGACCAGCTCGATCTCGAGCACGTTGCCCGAGCGGCTGCACTCCACGTCCGGCCCGCCCTCGTCGGCTGCCCGCTCCAGCGCCGCCTCGATCTGCCCCAGCGTGGCATCCGCCAGCGCGAGGAACTCCGATTCCGTCATGCTACACTCCCAGCCGTTTCCGATAACCGTGATTCTAATCGTGATGCCTCGCC
>JBQCGO010000246.1:0-2592 GCA_051955575.1 Burkholderiaceae bacterium | reverse complement strand
ATCCCGGCCACGCCCTCGGCCACCATGCGCCGGTCATCCTCGACGTCGGCGATGTTCCCCGCGAACACCATCGCGCGCCGTCCCAGCGCGGTGATCGCCGCCAGCGTATCGTCGGCGCGGCTGTCGTCGACCCGCACGTCGACGACGATGTCCGCGCCTTCGCGCGCCAGCCGCAGCGCCACCGCCTTGCCGATTCCCTGCGCGCTGCCCGTGACCAGCGCTACCTGTCCTGCGAGTTTCATCGTCGCCTCCCGAAGTTGTGAATTCCCGAATATGAAAACGCCGCCGGCCGGCGGTAACGCTATCCAGTCAAGCACGATTTCCCGCACAGCGTCGTCCCCGCGAAGGCGGGGACCCAGTGTCTTTATACGATACGTCACTGGATTCCCGCCTTCGCGGGAATGACCATCCTTTGAGCGAGCGGCATACCGGCCGGCGGCATCACCGAAACCGAAAGGCATGAATCCATACCGAATCTATCGAAGCCGCCGGCGCCAAGCCCGCGGCGGTTACAGCAGCTCGATTGACGGCAGATTCAGGTAACAGTTCTCGCGCATCGTGCGCACGAAATCGACGAGATAGGGCTTGGCCGACAGGCCCGGCAGGCAAGCCGCGTACAGCCTGCCGGTCAGCCCGTCGGGCGTGATGCGCCGCGCGACCACGTAATCCCGATCGAGATAATTCTGCGCCGCCCACAGCGGCAGCGTCGCGATGCCGCGCCGGCTCGCTACCAGTTGCAGCATCGCAACCGTCTGTTCGGTGGTGCGGCGCGGCGGCTGCACGCCGGCGGGCTTGAGCACCTGCCGCACCACGTCCAGCATGTCGTCCGGCACCGGGTAGGTGATCAGCGTGTCGGTCGCGAAGTCCTCGGCCGCCAGCACCTCCTTCGCGGCGAGCGGATGCCCGTGCGCGAGCAGCGCGACGATCTCGAAGCGGAACAGCGGATGCGCGTCCGCCTGCTCGTCCTCGTCCATTTCCGACACGATCGCCACGTCCGCGCGCCGTTCGTGCAGCAGGCCGACCGGATCGGCATGGAAGCCCGACACGATGTCGAGTTCGACTTCCGGCCAGCGCGCCCGGAACGCGTCCATCGCGGGCATCAGCCAGTCGAAGCAGGTGTGGCATTCGACCGCGATCCGCAGTTCGCCGGCGCTGCCCTGCGCCAGCCGCGACAGGTCGCGTTCCGCGTCGTCGATCTGCGGCAGCACCGCCTGCGCCAGCTTCAGCAGCCGCTCGCCGGCCGGCGTGAAGCGTACCGGCGTCGACTTGCGCTCGAACAGCGGCGCGCCGTAGTGCTCCTCGATCTGCTTCAACTGGTGCGACAGCGCCGACTGCGTGACGTTGAGCAGCCCGGCCGCGCGCAGCAGGTTGCCGGCCTGCTTCAGCGCCGACAGAGTCTTTAGGTGACGGAGTTCGAGGATGGATTGCATTATGAGCGACGCTCAAGATGATTCTGAGAATTTATCGTTTGAATCATAATTGTCCTGCCGTCACCATGGCAAGCCTTCTCATCGCATTCATCGGAGGCCGGCATGGCATTGGCGCACACCCTCGGATTCCCGCGCATCGGCGCGCAGCGGGAATGGAAATTCGCACTGGAGTCGTTCTGGAAAGGCGAGACCGGCGAAGCCGCGCTGCGCGAGACCGCACGTGTATTGCGTGCCCGGCATTGGGCGTTGCAGCGCGAGGCCGGCATGGATCTGGTCGCGGTCGGCGATTTCGCCTGGTACGACCACGTCGCCTCGACGCTGGCGCTGCTCGGCGCCGCGCCGTCGCGCTTCGGGTTCGCGTCGCCGGCGCTGTCGCTGGACGACTATTTCGCGATGGCGCGCGGCAGCCGCGCGCACGCGGCGATGGAAATGACCAAGTGGTTCGACACCAACTACCACTACCTGGTCCCCGAATGGACCGGCGACTTGGCCTTCGACGGCGGCAACGACTGGCTGTTCGACGAAGTGTTGGAAGCCCAGGCGCTCGGCCACCGCGTCAAGGCGGTGCTGCTCGGGCCGCTGTCGCTGCTGTACCTGGGCAAGTGCAAGCCCGGCGGCCCGTCGCATCCGCTCGACCTGCTGCCGCGCGCGCTGGCGGCCTACCGGAAGGCGCTGGCGCGGCTGAAGGCGATGGGCGTCGAATGGGTGCAGATCGACGAGCCGATCCTCGCGCTCGAACTCGCGCCGGTCTGGCGCGACGCGTTCGGCCTAGCCTACGCCGCGCTGGCGGCCGACGCGCCGCAACTGCTGCTGGCGACCTACTTCGGCGACGTGGCGCCGCAGGCTGAGTTGCTGCGCGCGCTGCCGGTAGCGGGCGTTCATCTCGACCTGGTGCGCGGCCCGCGGCAGCTTGCTGAACTCGCGGCGTCCTGGCCGGCGGACCGCGTGCTGTCGGCCGGCATCGTCGACGGCCGCAACGTCTGGCGAACCGACCTCGATGCCGCGCTTGCCGCGCTCGCGCCGCTGCACGAGCGGCTCGGCGACCGGCTGTGGATCGCGCCGAGCTGTTCGCTGCTGCACGTGCCGGTCGATCTTGCGGGCGAGACCGGACTCGATCCGGAATTGCGGAGCTGGCTCGCGTTCGCGGTGCAGAAGTTGGACG
>JBQCGO010000245.1:0-8377 GCA_051955575.1 Burkholderiaceae bacterium | reverse complement strand
GGCGAACAGGTCGGCCAGCACCCGCTCGTGCACGTCGGAACTCTGCCGCAGGTCGAGGGTGGCGAGATGGAAGCCGAACACCTCGGCCGCGCGCCGCAGTCCGGCCAGGCGCGGCCGCACCAGCGCCGCGCCGGGGTGCGCGCGCAGCGAGTCGATGACGGTCTGCAGGTCGTCCGCGAAATCCTGCGCGGCGGCATACGGCGCGGCCGCGCCGACCTCGTGGCGCAGCGCCTCGACCGCGCCGAGCGCGCGAGCGGTCGCCGCCAGGCGCGCGTAGACGCCGACCAGCGCGCGGCGGTAAGGCTCGTCGGCGCGGTGCGCGGACAGGTCGGGCGACGCGTCGGCCAGCGCCTGCAGCGCCGGGCTGACGTCGATCATCAGCGTCGACACCGACAGCTCCGCCCCGAGCGCGTGCACCTGCGCCAGGTAGAACTCGAACAGCGTCGCGGCCTGGCGCGTCACCGCCTGCCGCATCGTGGTCGCGCCGACGTTCGGATTGCCGTCGCGGTCGCCACCGATCCAGCTACCCATCTGCAGGAACGGCGGCAGCGCTTCCGCGACCGTACGCTGGCCGGGTCGCGCGGGAAAGCGCAAGGCGATTTCCGCTTCGACGTCGTCGTACAGCGCCGGCAGCTCGCGCAGGAAGGTGATCCGGTAGTACGACAGCGCGTTCTCGATCTCGTCGGCGACGGTCAGCTTGGTGTAGCGCAGCATCCGCGTCTGCCAGAGCGTCGCGATGCGGGCATGCAGCAGCGCGGTGTTGTCGGCCCGCTCGCGCTCGGTCAGCGGCCGGTCGCGATCGGCCAGAAGCCGCGCGATCGCGTGCTCGGCGTCGAGGATGCTCTTGCGTTGCACCTCGGTCGGATGCGCGGTCAGCACCGGCGAGATCAGCGCCTCGCGCAGGAACGCGCGCACCGTCGCGCCGGACACGCCGGCGTCGTCGAGCCGGGCCAGCGCGTGCGCGACGCCGCCGGGCTGCGGCGCCGAGCCGGCGAGTTGATGCGCGCGGCGGCGGCGGTTGTGGTGCTGGTCCTCAGCGATGTTGGCCAGGTGCGAGAAATACGAGAACGCGCGCACCACCGAGATGGTCTGTTCGCGGGTGAGCTTCTTCAGCAGCGCGTCGAGCTCGGCGCCCGATTGCGCGTCGGCGTCGCGCCGGAAGCGCACCGCGGTCTGGCGGATCGTCTCGACCACGCCGAACACCGCCTCGCCCTCCTGGTTGCGCAGTACGTCGCCGAGCAGCCGGCCGAGCAGGCGGATGTCTTCCTTAAGCGGGGCGTCCTTGTCTTCGGCGGAACGGGCGGGGGAACGTGCGGATCGGGAAGCGGAGCTGGCCATGGGAACGGATGCGAAGTGGAAGGAATCGCGGCGGCCGCGCGGTGTCTGCATGATAGAATCGCCGCCTGCCTTCCGAGTGTCTTTCTCCGCGGAAGACGCCGCGCCCGCCGGGCGTTTCCCGGTCGCGGCGCTTCCGTCCATCCGTCCCGAAAGAGCCGTCCTTGAACGCCCCCTTCCTCGAGAAACTCGTCATCGCCTCGCGCGAGAGCCGCCTTGCGATGTGGCAGGCCGAGCACGTGCGCGCCAGGCTCGCCGCATTATATCCGCAGTGCAGTGTCGAGATTCTCGGCATGACCACGCGCGGCGACCAGATCCTCGATCGCACGCTATCGAAGGTCGGCGGCAAGGGCCTGTTCGTCAAGGAACTGGAAGTCGCGATCGCCGAAGGCCGTGCCGACCTCGCGGTGCATTCGCTGAAGGACGTGCCGATGGAGCTGCCGGAAGGCTTCGCCCTCGGCGCGATTCTCGAACGTGAAGATCCGCGCGACGCCTTGGTCTCGAACGACTACGCGTCGCTCGACGATTTGCCGCAAGGCGCGGTGGTCGGCACCAGCAGTCTGCGCCGCCAGGCGCTGATCGCGGCGCGTCATCCGCACCTCGTGGTGCGGCCGCTGCGCGGCAATCTCGACACGCGGCTGGCCAAGCTCGACCGCGGCGACTACGCCGCGATCATCCTCGCCGCCGCCGGCCTGATCCGGCTCGGCCTGCCGCAGCGCATTCGCGCGTTGCTGCCGCCCGACGTCAGCCTGCCGGCGCCGGGGCAGGGCGCGATGGCGATCGAAGTGCTGGCCGGCCGCGCCGACGTGCTGCAAATGGTCGCGCCGCTGAACCACGCGCCGACCGCGCTCGCGGTGACGGCCGAGCGCGCGGTGTCGCGCGCCTTCGGCGGCAGTTGCCAGATTCCGCTGGCCGCGTTCGCCACCGTCGACGGCGACGCGATGCGGCTGCGCGCGATGGTGGCCACGCCCGACGGCGCGCACATCGCTGCCGCGGAGGCGCACGGCCTCGCCGCCGCACCCGAGGCGCTCGGCCGGGAAGCCGCCGATGCCATGCGCGTGCAGGGCGCGGCGGCGATCCTCGCCGATTGCCTGCGCCCCGCGCCGGATGCCTGACGGCTGCGCCGGTCCGATGTCCGCGCTCCGGCCGCCGGTGGTCGTGACCCGGCCCGCCGCGCAGGCCGGCGCGCTGGCCGCGAAGATCGCCGCGATCGGCCGCATGCCGGTGCTGTTTCCATTGCTGGAGATCCGGCCGCTGCCCGATCCGTCCGCACTGCGCACGGCGCTCGACCGGTTGGCCGACTGCGCGCTGGTCGCGTTCGTCAGCCCGAACGCGATCGACGCCTGCTTCGCCCACGTCGCCGCCTGGCCCGCCGGCGTGCCGATCGCGGTGATGGGTGACGGCAGCCGCGCCGCGCTCGCGCGCCACGGCCTCACGTCCGCCAACACGACCATCGTCAGCCCGGCCAGGACCGACCGCACCGATTCGCAGACGCTGCTGGAAGTGCTAGATCTCCCGGCCCTGCGCGGTCGCGAAGTGCTGATCGTGCGCGGCGAGGACGGCCGCGAACTGCTGGCCGACGCGCTGCGCAAGGCCGGCGCGCGCGTCACGCCCGTCGCGGCCTACCGGCGCTGCGCGCCGGCGCTCGACGATGCCGGCCGCCGCACCCTGCAAGAACTGATCGGCGGCACGCCCGAATGGGTCGTCACCAGTTCGGAAGCGCTGCGCATCCTGCTGCGGCTGGCACGGGAAAACGGCGGCGAAGAAGCTGTTACGAAAATACAACGTCAACGCCTGTTGGTGCCGCATTTCCGCATTCGGGAAACCGCGCAGACGCTGGGTTTCATCGACACGTTGCTGACCGGTCCGGGGGACGATCGCCTGGTTGCCGCGTTACAATCGCGGCCATGACTACGACGCCTTCCTCATCGCCGACCGACGACTCGCCGTCCGTCATCGTCCCTCAGGATGCCGCTGCCGAAACGCCCGCGCGCGATGCCGATCGCGGCACCCGTACCGGGGCCGCCGCCGTTGCGGTCGCCGTCGTCGTGCTGGCCGCGCTGATGGCCGGATCATGGTGGAACCAGCATGCCGAATTGCAGGCGCTGCGCACCGAGGTCGCCCAGCGGCTGCAAAGCGGGGAAGTGGCCGCGAACGGCACGCAGGCCCTGCTGAAGTCGCTGCAGGAAAACCAGAAGGACGTGCAGAACCGCTTGAGCGTGCTCGAGAACAAGCAGGTTGAGGCGCAGAGCCAGCAGCTCGCGCTGGAGCAGCTGTATCAGGATCTGTCCAAGAATCGCGACGAGTGGGCGCTGTCGGAAATCGAGCAGGTGCTGTCCACCGCCGCGCAGCAGTTGCAGCTGGCCGGCAACGTGCAGGGCGCGATCATCGCGCTGCAAAATGCCGACCGCAACCTGTCGCGTTCCGACAAGCCGCAGTTCATCACCATTCGCCGCGCGATCGCCGACGACCTCGAACGGCTGAAGGCGGTCTCCGCGCCCGACATCACCGGCATGGCGCTGCGGCTGGACAGCGCGATCGGCCAGATCGACGCGATGCCGCTGCTGTCGAACGAAAAGCCGGTCACGCCGGCGGCGGCGCCCAAGCGCCAGGCGCGCCACGGCACCGCCGCGCCGGCATCTGCCGCCAAGTCCGCTCCCAAGCCGGGCGCGGCGCCGGCCGCCGCCGACGGCCCGAGCGGCGTGCGCGACTGGCTGGCATGGCTGCAGGACCGCTGGCAAAGCTGGATTGCCGAACTGGGCAACGATTTCCGCCAACTGATCAGCGTGCGCAACGTCGACACGCCGGAAGCACTGCTGCTGTCGCCGTCGCAGGCCTACTACCTGCGCGAGAACCTGAAGCTGCGCCTGCTCAGCGCGCGGCTGGCGCTGCTGTCGCGCAACGAGTCGGCATTCCGCAGCGACCTGATCGCCGCGCAGGAAACCATTTCCAAGTATTTCGACACTCGCGCGCGTCAGACCCAGACGGTGCAAGCGCTGCTGCGGCAGGTGCAGAACGTCAACCTGTCGATCGAGCTGCCGACACTGACGGAAAGCCTGAACGCGGTCCGCAACTACAAGGCGCAGCCCTGAGATGCGGGTCTTTCTTCGTCTCCTGCTGATCTTCGCGCTGGCCGTCGGCCTGGCGGTGCTGGCTCGCTTCAACCCGGGCAACGTGGTCGTCTTCTATCCGCCTTACCGGGTCGACCTGTCGCTGAATCTCGTGCTGCTGCTGCTGGCAACGGCCTTCGTCGTCCTGTACCTCGTGCTGCGGGCGCTGCGCGTCGCGCGGGAGATGCCCGGCCGCGTGCTCGCCTACCGGCGCGGCAAGCGCGACCGCGAAAGCAACCGCTCGCTGCGCGAGGCGCTCAAGGCGCTGTTCGAAGGGCGTTTCGGCCAGGCCGAGAAGGCGGCCAACCGGGCCGCGGCATCTTCCGACAACGCCGGTGTCGCCGCGCTGATCGCCGCGCGGGCCGCGCACCGGATGCGCGAGTACGAGCGGCGCGACGTCTGGCTCGCCAGCGCCGAGGCCGACCCGTCGATGAAGGGCGCACGGCTGATGACCGCGCTGGACCTGCTGGTCGACGAGCATCAGTACGAGCGCGCGCTGGAAACGGTCGCGGAACTCAACGCCAGCGGCACGCGCCACGTGCACGCACTCCGGCTGGCGCTGAAGGCCAACCAGCACGCGAAGCACTGGCCGGAAGTGCTGCGCCTGGTGCGCGTGCTGGACAAGCACCGTGCGCTGCACCCGGCGCTGTCGAGCCGGCTGCGCGAACTGGCCTACGACGACCTCCTCGACGACCGCGCGCGCGACGCCGAGTCGCTGCGCCGGCTGTGGAGCGAGATCCCGGCGCAGGACCGGGTCGTGCCGCACGTCGCGATCCGGGCGGCGCGGGCATTCAACCTGCGCGGCCTGCACGACGACGCCCGGCTGCTGCTGGAAAAGGCGCTGGCCGGCGCATGGGACGACCGGCTGGTGCGCGCATACCGCGAAAGCGCCTGCGAGGAAGGTTCCCCGGGGTTGCTGGCGCAGATTGAGCACGCCGAGCAATGGCTGGAGCGGCATCCGGCCGATCCGGAACTGGCGCTCGCGCTCGGTGCCTTCTGCCTGCGGCAAAAGCTGTGGGGCAAGGCCCAGCATCACCTGGAGCGCGCGGTCGCCGACGCGATGGAGCCGGAAACCCTGCGCGAGGCGCACCTGAAGCTGGCCCAGTTGCACGAGGCGCTGGCGCAGCCCGAGCGGGCCGCCGCGCACTATCGCCACAGCGCGCTCGCGCCGATGCTGTAGCCGCCGGGGCGCCTCGTTTCGCGGGTTGTTTTCTTCCGCGATTGCGTCGCAAAAAAATCCGCCGTCATCCGCCGGAACGGCCCGTTCTCCGGGCCGCCGCGCCAGTGTTGCGTTGCACGATCGCCAACCGAATCCCGCTATAATCGCAGGCTGACATCCACCTGCGAACCACGGACCAATCCATCATGAGCCTGAACAAAGTCAACGCCGGACGCGACGTGCCGAACGACTTCAACGTCGTCATCGAAATCCCGATGAACGCCGATCCGATCAAGTACGAAGTCGACAAGGAATCCGGCGCGATCTTCGTCGACCGCTTCATGAGCACCGCGATGCACTACCCGTGCAACTACGGCTACATCCCGGAAACAATGTCCGACGACGGCGACCCGGTGGACGTGCTCGTCATCACCCCGTTCCCGCTGATTCCCGGCGTCGTCGTGCGCTGCCGCGCGCTCGGCGTGCTGCGCATGACCGACGAGGCCGGCGGCGACGCCAAGCTGCTCGCGGTCCCGGTCGACAAGATCCTGCCGATCTATCAGCATTGGCAAAAGCCGGAAGACCTGAACGACCTGCGGCTGCAGCAGATCCAGCACTTCTTCGAACACTACAAGGATCTGGAAAAGGGCAAGTGGGTCAAGGTCGACGGCTGGTATGGCCCGGAAGAGGCGAAGGCCGAAATCCTGGCCGGCGTCGAGGCGTACAGGAAAATCGCCGCGTCCGCCTGAGCGTCCCCGCGTGTCGAAACGAAAAACCCCGCCGAGGCGGGGTTTTTTCTTGGCTCGACGACCGCGGTCAAGCCATCGCGCTGCGTCGGCGCAGCCGGGGGCCCAGCTGGTTCAGCGCGAGCCCGCACAGCACCAGCGCGCCGGCGGCCAGCTTCCACCATTGCAGCGATTCGCCGAGGAAGATTGCGGCCGACACCATCCCGGAAACCGGCACCAGCAGCGTGAACGGCGCCACCGCCGCGGCGGGGTAGCGCCGCATCAGCATCGACCAGATGCCGAAGCCGAGGATCGTGTTCGGGTACGACTGGAACAGCACGGCGGCGCCGGTGACCCAGCCGAAGTGGGCGAATGCGGCCGACCAGGCGGCAACGCCCTCGAGCACGAGCGACGCGACCACCAGCGGCGGCAGCGCGATCAGCGAGCCCCAGGCGACGACGGCCAGCGCATTGGTCGGCCCCATCTTTTTCGTGACGATGTTGGCGACGCTCCAGCAAAGGCCGCCGGCGACCACCATCGCGAACCCGATCACGGTCGGCTTCGCGTCGAGATGCACCGCCACCAGCGCCATGCCGCCCAGCGCGATCAACGCGCCGGCGAACTGGCTCGAATGCGGCCGTTCGCCGAGTGTCAGCACGGCAAGCCCGATCGTGAAGAACGCCTGCAACTGGATCACCAGCGACGCCAGGCCCGGCGGGAAGCCGAGCTGGATGCCGGAGAACAGCAGCGTGAACTGCAGCGCGAACTGGAACAGGCCGTAGGCGGCGAGCAGGCGGAACGGCACCGCCGGCCGGCGCACGAAAAACACCAGCGGCAGCGCGGCGAAGCCGAAGCGCAGCACGGTGAAGAGGATCGGCGGCAAGCCTTGCAGACCGATCTTGATGACGACGAAATTCGCGCCCCAGATCACGACGACGAGCAATGCGGCAAGGATGTCGAGCGGCTTCACGGGCGACGGAGGGCGAGTTCGGGAAAGGGAAGCCTAACCGAAGTCTGGAGGCACTGCAGCGTGACCGTCGAGTCACCGGGATTCTCCCTTCAGAAACCCGGCGCGTTGCCGTTGAAGGGGTGACGCCGGCATTCCGGCCACCGCTCCTGCCCCACCGGCCGGGAAACGAAAGGAACCATGTCGCAGATGTCCCCGTCCGCCGCAGCGCGGAAGGCGCCCCAGGTGCGCCAGCGTTTGATGTCGAGGCTTGCCGGCGAGGACGAGTTGCCGGCCCTGCGCGGTGCGGTGTCGCAAGTCGTGAAGCTGGCCTCGTCGGGCGACGAGGCAGTGGGCGACCTGGCGCGCTTCATCCTGTCCGACGTCGCGCTCACGCAAAAGATCCTGCGGCTGGCCAACACGGTGGCCTACCGTACCGTGTCCGGCACGCCGGTGACGACAGTGTCGCGGGCGATCTTCCTGCTCGGCTTCGACACCATCATCACCAGTGCGATGGCGATCCTGCTGGTCGACGCGTTCGGCGATTCGCGGCATGCCGACGCAGTGCGTACCGAGCTGTACCGCTCGCTGTGCGCCAGCGCGATCGCGCGCGAACTGTCGCGCCGCAGCGCGTTCCGCGATGCCGAGGAAGTCGCCATCGCCGCGCTGTTCCGCAATCTCGGCCGCATCCTGGTGGCCGCCCGCGAGCACGACGCGTACGCCGAGATCCTGCGCCGGGCCGAAGGCTGTGCCGGCACCAGGGAAGCGGAGATCGACGTCATCGGTTGTACCTTCGACACGCTCGGCGTGCTGATGCTGCGCGAATGGCGGATGCCGGAAACCACGATCGCCGCGATGACGCCGCCGTCATCCGGCCGCCTGAAGCCGGCCCGCTCGCGTCAGGAATGGCTGCAGCAGACCGTCGAATTCAGCACGGACGCGGCCGTAACCGCGATGCAGCCGTCGCCGGCCGCCTGCGCGGGATTGCTGGCGCGCTACGGCGACGCGCTCGATTTCGACGAGGAACAGCTCGCTGCACTGCTCGCCAAGGCGGCCGGCGAAGCCAGGACGCTGGCGGACAACATGGCGCTGATCCTGCCGT
>JBQCGO010000244.1:0-6121 GCA_051955575.1 Burkholderiaceae bacterium | reverse complement strand
CACTTCCTGCCAGGCCGCCTCGTCGACCGCGCGCCAGCGCAGCGCGACGCCGAGCCGGTCGTGGCCGTCGGCGAACACGTCGGCCTCGACGTCGACGCATTCGCCGACCACCCGCTTGACCGGGAAGGCGCCGCCGTCGACCGCCGGGCTGACCGCCTCGATCGCGATGCGCGGCAGCTTGGTCGCGGCGTCGATCGCGCGGCGGCCGCGGTTGGCCGGCAGCGTCACGGGTTTGGCGCGCCGGGCGCGGAACAGCTGCACCTCGCCGGGCGCGAGCCGGATCGTCCCTTCGTCCAGCGCGTCGCCGGCATCGCGTTCCTCGTCCGCCGGCAGCAGCCGCTCCAGCATGGTCAGGCCGCGCAGCCGTTCGCCGTGGCGTCCGGTATCAAACGTCGCAGGTCGCTCCAGCGAAGGATTCGCCAGCACCAGGATGCCTTCGTCGGCCGCGCGGCTGCCGGCCGCATGGCGCAGCACGGCGGTGGCTTCGTCATCGTTACCGTGGCCCATCGTCACCATCTCGAGCAGCGTCATGCGCGTCGCCGGGAGGAGACGCGCGATCGACGCCACGGTGGCGCAGGCTTCGGCGGCCGCGTCGCGCAGATCGTCGTCATCGAGGAAACCGGACGGCACCAGCAGGCCGCAGCCGACGCCGGCCGCCAGCCGCAGCGCGCGCAGCCGCGCGCGCCGGACCGCCGCGTCGTCCTGCGGGTCGGTGAAGCGATGCAGCGCAGAACCGTCGGCGTCGTCGGGGAATGCGATCGGCGGCGCGACCGCGGCCAGCCGCGCCCACTCCTCGGCCAGCCAGCCGGCGCGATAGTCCCACCACGCGGCGGACGAGAACGCGGCATCGAAGCCGCAGCCCGCCAGCGCGTCGATCTGCTCCGGCGTGCAGCCCGGTGTCCAGGCCAGCAGCAGGATGTCGGCGTCCTCCTGCTTCGCATCGTCGATCAACGCGGTCCACGCGGCAGGCGGCAGGGCCGCGAGGTTGCGGCAGCAGAAACCGGCCGCGCCGGACTGCTGCCATTCCGCGAGGCGCTGCCGCCATGCGGCGAGCGTCCCCTGCGCGGTTTCCTGCGGCGAAGCGCGCGGACGGCGCCGCGCCAGTGCGCCGATCGGCCTGCGCGGGTCTGGCGGTTCATCGTCCTGATCAGTCGCTTCCGTGCCGTCGGCCGGGGTTTCCGGCGGGGTGATTTCGACGTCGAGCAGCAGCCGGATCGAGCGCCGCGCGCAGGCGGCGACGGCGGCCGGCACGTCCGGCGCGGGCAGGCCGAGCGCCTCCATCGCCGGCGCGGCCGGCAGTATCAGGTGGGTGAAGCCGGCCGCGGCGCAGCGGTCGACGTGCGCGTCCAGTTCGGGCAGGCGGGCGGCGCGCTCGGCGTCGAGGGAATAGATACGGAGAGGGAGGAAGGTCGACATCGTCTGGCGTTTGTTCGGATCGGGTCGCGTCGGGTCGCGTCGGGTCGGGTCGCAAAAGCGGGGATGCGGGAATGCGGGAGACCCGCGCGGCGGCCGCCTGCCGGAACCGGGAGCGCGCAGCGTCGCCATCGACAGCGCGCGGCTTTCCTTTCCGGCCCATGGCGGCGCAGCCGGCAGTTGCCGTTACCCGGCAGTTGCCGTCACCCCTTTCCGCGCGGGCACGGGACAGGAAAACCCTTGTTTCCGGTAAGTGATGAAACCCGGGCAAAAGTTCCCATGGCGTCCCGGTCCAAGCTTACGCGCGGCGACCGCGCGCGACCTTGTTTCAACGCAGAACCGCGGCGCGCGCCTTTGCTATAACAGACCGGCGATGGAGCCGCGCAGGAGCGCGCCGGTTTCCCGCAGCCCGGCGCCGCCTTGACGAGCGCCCTGCCCGATGGAATCCGAACCATGACACAGCCAGCCGAAAAACTGCTGCGGGCGCGCCGCCTGCCGCGCCGCACCATCGCCCTGATCCTGGCCGGCGGACGCGGATCGCGCCTGCGCGATCTGACCGACAATCGCGCCAAGCCGGCGGTCTACTTCGGCGGCAAGTTCCGCATCATCGACTTCGCGCTGTCGAACTGCGTGAACTCGGGCATCCGCCGCATCGGCGTGGTCACGCAGTACAAGTCGCACTCGCTGCTGCGCCATCTGCAGCGCGGCTGGTCGTTCCTGCGCGGGCAGCTGAACGAGTTCGTCGACCTGCTGCCGGCGCAGCAGCGCGTGAACGAGGCCTACTGGTACCGCGGCACCGCCGACGCGGTGTCGCAGAACCTGGACATCCTGCGCTCCTACGACCCGGAGTACATCCTCATCCTGGCCGGCGACCACGTGTACAAGATGGACTACTCGCTGATGCTGCTCGACCACTGCGAGAAAGGCACCGGCTGCACCGTCGGCTGCGTCGAGGTGCCGCGGCAGGAAGCGTCGGCGTTCGGCGTGATGGACATCGACGAGCAACGCAAGATCCTGCGCTTCCTGGAAAAGCCGGCCGACCCGCCGCCGATGCCCGGCCGCCCCGACGTCACGCTGGCCAGCATGGGCATCTACGTGTTCGACGCGGAGTACCTCTACAAGCTGCTGGACGAGGACATCGGCGACGAATCGTCGAACCACGACTTCGGCCAGAACATCATCCCGCGCGTGGTCGCCGAGGGCCGCGCGATCGCGCATCCGCTGCGCATGTCGAGCGTGCCCTACGGTTCGGCGACGCCGTACTGGCGCGACGTCGGCACGGTCGACGCGTTCTGGTCGGCCAACCTCGACCTCGCGTCGAACATGCCGGAGCTGAACCTGTACGACCGCGAGTGGCCGATCTGGACCCACCAGGAACAGTTGCCGCCCGCCAAGTTCGTCCCGGACCCGCAAGGCAACGAGGGCCGCACGCGCAACACGCTGGTCTCCGGCGGCTGCATCGTGGTCGGATCCGACATCGACTGCGCGGTGCTGTTTTCCAGCGTGCGCGTCGAGGCGTTCTGCAAGATTAGGGACGCGGTGATCCTGCCCGCGACCACCGTCGGGGAAGGCTGCCGGCTGGCGAAGGTGGTGATCGACCGCGGCTGCACGATTCCGCCCGGCACCGTGATCGGCGAGGACCCGGAAGCCGACGCGCGTCGCTTCCTGCGCACCGAGAGCGGCGTGGTGCTGGTCACCGAAGAGATGCTCGCGCGGCTGCAGGCGGGGTAGTTTCCGCATGCGCATCCTGCACGTCTGCACCGAAATCCATCCGCTGCTCAAGACCGGCGGCCTGGCCGACGTCGCCGCCGCGTTGCCGCCGGCGCTGGTGCGGCTCGGCTGCGAGGTGCGCATGCTGGTGCCGGGCTTTCCGGCGTTCATGCGAGGCATCGAGGGCCTTTCCGAAGTCGCCGCCCTGCCGCCGCGCTTCGGCGCGCCGGACGCGCGGCTGCTGGCCGGCAGGCTGCCCGGGACCGGCATCCCGGCCTACGTGATCGACGCGCCGGCGCTGTACGACCGGCCGGGCGACCCGTATTCCGACGCGAACCACCATGCCTATCCCGACAACCACCTGCGCTTCGCGCTGCTCGGCCGCGTCGGCGCGCAACTGGCCGAGGGGCTGGACCCAGGCTGGCGGCCCGAACTGGTCCACGGCCACGACTGGCACGCCGGGCTGATGTCCGCCTATCTCGCCGCCGCGGCGATGCAGGCCGGCGCGCGATTGGCCGCCAGCGTGTTCACCATCCACAACCTCGCCTACCAGGGCGTGTTCCCGTCCGAACTGTTTCCCGAGTTCGGCCTGCCGCCGCAGTTCTTCGACATGCACGGACTGGAGTTCCACGGCCAGGTGTCGTTCCTGAAGGGCGGATTGTTCTATGCCGACCAGCTGACCACGGTCAGCCCGACTTATGCGCGCGAGATCCAGCGGCCGGAACAGGGATGCGGGCTCGACGGCCTGCTCGCGCACCGGGCGAACAGCCTCACCGGCATCCTGAACGGCGTCGACCGCGATCTCTGGAATCCGGCGACCGATCCGGCGATCGCGGCGCGCTACGACATGGATGACATGGACGGCAAGCGCGCCTGCAAGGCCGCGCTGCAACGCGAGATGGGCCTCGCGCCGCGCGCCGACGCGCCGCTGTTCGGCATGGTCAGCCGCCTCACCGGGCAGAAGGGCTTGCCGCTGGTGCTCGGCGGGCTGGACGAGATCGTCGCGCGCGGCGGGCAGGTGGTGCTGCTCGGCAGCGGCGACAAGGCGCTGGAAACCGCCTGCCTGAGTGCGGCAACGCGCCACTCCGGCGCGGTCGCGGTGCGCATCGGCTACGACGAAGCGCTGTCGCACCGGATCGTCGCCGGCAGCGACGTGCTGATGGTGCCGTCGCTGTTCGAACCCTGCGGCCTGACCCAGCTCTACGCGCTGCGCTACGGCACGCTGCCGCTGGGGGGGCGCGTCGGCGGGTTGGCCGACACCGTGGCCGACTGTTCGCTGGAGAACCTGGCCGACGATACCGCGACCGGCTTCGTGTTCGAACGCTTCGAGGTCGCGGATTTCTCCGCCGCCGCGCGTCGCGCGTTCGCGCTGGCGGCGCGGCCCGACGACTGGTCGGCGGTGCAACGCACCGCGATGCGCCAGTGCTTCGACTGGGACGCCGCCGCGCGCCGCTACCTCGCGGTCTATCGGGACGCGCTCGGCTGAGCCGGGGTTCCGCCTTCCCTCCGATGCGCCCGCTTTCATGGCAAGCGCATCAACAAAATGCCTGAAAAGCCACAGCCGGCGCGGGTTTCGGCCGAATTCGCCGCGCCCGTCGCGCCGCATTTCTGCTAGGCTTCTGTTTCCTTTCGGAACCGATTCCGGACGGCAAGCAACTTGTCGTCCGCTCGCCGCAGATGATCATCTACCAAGTCTATCCCCGCAGCTTTTCCGACTCGAACCATGACGGCATCGGCGACCTCGCCGGCATCGGCGCCAAACTGCCGTACATCAAGAGCCTGGGCTGCGATGCGATCTGGATCAGCCCGTTCTTCAAGTCGCCGATGAAGGACTTCGGCTACGACGTGGCCGACTACCGCGCGATCGACCCGATGTTCGGCACGATGGACGACTTCACCACGCTGCTGCACCACGCGAAGACGCTCGGCCTCGGCGTGATCGTCGACATGGTGGTGTCGCACACGTCCGAAGAGCACCCGTGGTTCGTCGACAGCCGCGCGCGCGCCAACGGCCGCGCCGACTGGTACCTGTGGGCCGACGCGAAGCCGGACGGCAGCCCGCCGAACAACTGGCTGTCGGTGTTCGGCGGCCCGGCCTGGCGCTGGGACGCGGAGCGGCGCCAGTACTATTTCCACTCGTTCCTCTCCAGCCAGCCGGACCTGAACATGCACAACCCGGCGGTGCAGGACCAGGTGCTGTCGGACATGGAATTCTGGCTGGAGAAAGGCGTCGCCGGCTTCCGCTTCGACGCCTCCAACCACATCTTCCAGGACCGCCTGCTGCGCAACAATCCGGCGCGCGACGACTCCAGCAACGCGCTGCATCCCTACGGCTTCCAGAAGCACGTCTACGACCAGGGCCAGCCGGAGACGCTGCCCTTCCTGGAACGCATCCGCGCGCTGCTCGACCGCTACGGCGCCACCAGCCTGGCCGAAGTCGGCGGCTACGACCCGATCGGCCTGATGGGCCAGTACACCCGCGCCGGGCGCCTGCATTCGGCCTACAGCTTCGCGCTGATGGGGCCGGATTCGAGCGCCGCGCACGTGCGCCGCGTGATCGCCACGCTGGAGGAATCGATCGAGGCGCCGGGCACCCCGTGCTACGCGCTATCCAACCACCACAAGCCGCGCGTGGCGAGCCGCTGGGCCAACGGCCGCGACCGCGAAGACACCGCCAAGGCGATGATGGCGATGCTGCTGGCCATGCGCGGCGACGTCTGCCTGTACCAGGGCGAGGAACTCGGCCTGCCGCAGGCCGACGTGCCGTTCGAGCGCATCCAGGACCCGTTCGGGAAAAATTTCTGGCCCAAGTTCAAGGGCCGCGACGGCTGCCGCACGCCGATGCCTTGGACCGACGCGCCGCACGGCGGCTTCAGCCGCGCCGAGCCGTGGCTGCCGGTGGACGCGACGCACCTGCCGCTGAACGTCGCAACGCAGGAGGCCGATGCCGGTTCGATGCTGCATTTCACGCGCCGCATGCTGGCGCTGCGCAAGGACA
>JBQCGO010000243.1:0-11270 GCA_051955575.1 Burkholderiaceae bacterium | reverse complement strand
CGTCGGCGGTCGAGATCGCGCTGAAGATGAGCTTTCATTTCTGGCGCAACGCTGGCCTGGAAGCCAAGCGCGAATTCGTCTGCCTCGCCGGCAGCTACCACGGCGAAACCATCGGCGCGCTCGCGGTCACCGACGTGCCGATCTTCCGCGACGCCTACGCGCCACTGACGCGGCGCGCGCACGTGGTCGCGTCGCCCGATGCGCGCCGCGCCGGGCCGGGCGAGAGCGTGGCCGACGTCGCCGCGCGCGCGGCGGCCGAACTGGAGGCGCTGCTCGCCGAGCGCGGCGAGCGCATCGCCGCGGTCATCGTCGAGCCGCTGGTCCAGTGCGCGACCGGCTTCGCGATGCACAATCCGTCTTATCTGTCCAAGGTGCGCGCGCTGTGCGACCGGCACGGCGTGCACCTGATCGCCGACGAGATCGCGGTCGGCTGCGGCCGCACCGGCAGCTTCTTCGCGTGCGAGCAGGCCGCCATCTGGCCGGACTTCCTGTGCCTGTCGAAAGGCATTTCGGGCGGTTACCTGCCGCTGTCGCTGGTGATGACGCGCGATGCGATCTACCAGGGTTTCTACGACGCCGATGTGCGGCGCGGCTTCCTGCATTCGCATTCGTACACCGGCAACCCGCTCGCCTGCCGCGCCGCGCTGGCCACGCTCGACATCTTCGAGGCCGACGACGTGCTGAACGCGAACCGCGCGCGCGCGGCAAGGCTGACGGAAGCGCTCGCACCGCTGGCCGGCGATCCGCGCATCGCCCACTTTCGGCAGCGCGGGATGATCTGGGCGTTCGACGCAGTGGTCGACGGCGAGCGGGCCGCGACCTTCTCGCGCCGTTTCTTCGCCGAAGCGCTGCGCCAGGAACTGCTGCTGCGGCCCATCGGCAACACCGTCTACCTGATGCCGCCGTACGTATTGGACGACGAGGAAACCGCGCTGCTGGCGTCCCGCACCGCCGACGTGTTCGACCGGACGATGCAGGCATGAAACTGCTCGACGATCTCGAACGCCGGCTGCGCGAACTCGACGCGCAACAATTGCGCCGCGTCCGCCGCCACGCCGACACGCCGTGCGCGCCGCGGATGACGGTCGACGGCCGGCCGATGCTGGCGTTCTGCAGCAACGACTATCTGGGCGTGGCGTCGCATCCGCGCTTGATCGAGGCGCTGGGCTAAGGCGCGGCGCGCTACGGCGCCGGCAGCGGCGCGTCGCACCTGATCTCCGGTCATTCGCGCGCCCACGCGCTGCTCGAAGAGCGGCTCGCGGCCATGCTCGCGCCAGCGATTCCCGATGCGCGTGCGCTGTATTTCAGCACCGGCTACATGGCCAACCTCGCGGTGCTGTCCGCGCTGGCCGACCGCGATGCCGACCTGTTTTCCGAGGAACTGAACCATGCGTCGCTGATCGACGGCGCCCGGCTGTCGCGCGCGCGGGTCCAGGTCACGCCGCACCGCGACCTCGACGCGCTGGCCGGGCGGCTGGCCGCCAGCAACGCCGCGACCAAGGTGGTCGTGACCGACAGCGTGTTCAGCATGGACGGCGACATCGCGCCGCTGCAGGACATGCTGGCGCTGTGCGAGCGGCACGGCGCGTGGCTGGTGGTCGACGATGCGCACGGCTTCGGCGTGCTCGGCGCGCACGGACGCGGCGTGACGGAAGCGCTCGGACTGCACTCGCCGCATCTGGTCTACGTCGGCACGCTCGGCAAGGCAGCCGGCGTCTCCGGCGCCTTCGTCGCCGCGCATGCGACCGTGGCCGAATGGCTGGTGCAGCGCGCGCGGCCCTACATCTACACCACCGCGTCGCCGCCGGCCGTCGCGCACGCGCTGCTGGCGTCGCTGGACATCATCGAGGGCGAAGAGGGCGCGGCGCGGCGCGAGACGCTGCGACAAAGGATCGCCCAGCTGGGCACCGCGCTGTCGCTGCGGCGCTGGCAACCGATGGCGTCCGACACCGCGATCCAGCCGGTGGTCGTCGGCGACAACGCCGCCGCGCTGCGGGCATCGGCGCGGCTTTGGGAGCGCGGTTTCTGGGTGCCGGCGATCCGGCCGCCGACGGTGCTGGCCGGCAGCGCACGGCTGCGAGTGACGCAGTCGGCCGCGCATACCGAGGCCGACGTCGCGGCGCTGGTCGCCGCGCTGCAGGCCGCGGAAGACGGGGAAATCAAAGGGGAAAGCAGAGGAGATATCGAATGAATGCAACGCTGGAAACCGCGCCGCGCTTCGGCTGCTTCGTCACTGGCACCGACACCGGCGTCGGCAAGACACTGTGCTCGGCCGCGATCCTGCATGCGCTGGCCCGCGCCGGCGCGCGCGCGGCCGGCATGAAGCCGGTTGCCTCGGGCGCGGTCTGGCGCGACGGCGGCTGGCGCAACGAGGACACCGACCTGCTGATGGCCGAGGCCAGCGTCGCACTGCCGCAGGCGCTGGTCACGCCGCTGCTGCTGCGCGAGCCGGCCGCGCCGCACATCGCCGCGGCGCTGGAAGACGTCACCATCGATCCCGCGCTGCTGCTGGACCGCTACGCCGCGCTGGCCGAGCGGGTCGACGCGGTGGTGGTCGAGGGCGTCGGCGGCTTCCGGGTGCCGCTGGTCGACGGCTTCGACATGGCCGACTTCGCGCAGCGGCTCGGCTTGCCGGTGGTGATGGTGGTCGGCCTGCGGCTCGGCTGCATCAGCCACGCGCTGCTGACCGCCGAGGCGATCGAGGCGCGCGGCCTGGCGCTGGCCGGGTGGATCGGCAACACCATCGACCCGGCGATGCCGCATCTGGCCGATAATATCGCCACCCTGCGCCGCGGCCTGTCCGCGCCGCTGCTGGGCGTGGTGCCGCATCTGCCCGCGCCCGGCTCGTCGATGGCCGCCGCTGCCGCGGCGGCGCTCGATTGTGCCTTGCTGCCTGGCTGGCCGGGCAAGTCGTCCGCCGCGCCCGCCGCTTCGGAGTGAGGACGGATTGAGAACAAATTGAAAGCAGACCGAGGCCCATGCAGGATCGATCGAGGGCTGCCGCCACACCCTATGCCGTGCGTCAAGTTCGATTTCCCGCACAGCGTCGTCCCCGCGAAGGCGGGGACCCAGTGTCTTTGGAGCTTAGTGTCTTTTCGCGGATACGCCGCTGGATTCCCGCCTGCGCGGGAATGACAATCCCTTGATTGAACGGCATTAGCCGCCATCCCCAGTTTTTCATGCAAAGGAATGCCATGTCGTCGCAAGTCGTCACCTTCCACTCGCCGCGCGCTGCGTCCGCCGCGGCGCCCGCCGATGCCGCCTGGACCGTCGAGCAGGTCGCCGCGCTGTTCGCGCTGCCGTTTCCCGAACTGCTGCATCGCGCGCAGACCGTGCACCGCGAGCATTTCGATCCAGCCGAGGTGGAGCTCGCCACGCTGCTGTCGATCAAGACCGGCGGCTGCCCGGAAGACTGCGGCTACTGCCCGCAGGCGGCGCGCTACGACACCGGCGTGACCGCGCAGAAGATCCTGCCGCTGGACGAGGTGCTGCAGGCCGCGCGCGAAGCCAAGGCGCACGGCGCAACCCGCTTCTGCATGGGCGCGGCATGGCGCGCGCCGAAGGACCACGACCTGGAAAAGGTCGAGGCGATGGTGCGCGAGGTCAAGGCGATGGGGCTGGAAGCCTGCGCCACGCTCGGCATGCTCGGCGACGGCCAGGCCGAGCGGCTCAAGGACGCCGGGCTCGACTACTACAACCACAACCTCGACACCGCGCCCGAGTTCTACGGCGACATCATCACCACCCGCGACTACCAGGACCGGCTCGATACCCTCGGCCGCGTGCGCGGCGCCGGCATCAAGGTCTGCTGCGGCGGGATCGTCGGCATGGGCGAATCGCGGCTGCAGCGCGCCGGCCTGATCGCCCAGCTCGCCAACCTCGATCCGTACCCCGAGTCGGTGCCGATCAACCACCTGGTGCAGGTCGAGGGCACGCCGCTGCACGGCCGCGACCCGCTCGATCCGCTCGAATTCGTGCGCACCATCGCGGTCGCCCGGATCACGATGCCGCGCGCCCGAGTGCGCCTGTCGGCCGGCCGCCGCGAACTCGGCGAGGCGGTGCAGGCGATGTGCTTCGCCGCCGGCGCCAACTCGATCTTCTACGGCGACAAGCTGTTGACCACCGGCAACCCGGAAGCCGACGCCGACCGCGCGCTGCTGGGCAAGCTCGGCATGCGGGTCAGGGAAGTGCAAACGGCGTCCTGACGGGTCATCCTGAGGCGCAAAAGAGGCGCAAAAGAGGCGGGCCGCAGGACGATTGTTCTGCGGCCCGCGCCCGGCCCGGCGGGATCGCCGCCGGCCCGGGGCAATGCCCTGCGTTACGCATGCCGGCTGCGCGCCTTGCCCGCGCCCGTCAGCGGTGCATGTCAGCCATGCGCGTCGTACCAGTTGTGCAATTGCTGCTGCCAGTCGTCCTTCATGAAGCCCGCATCCGCATACGGCTGCAGCGAATCCTGCACCTGTTCTTCCGGGCTCTTCTGATGCTTGTGGGCGAACAGCCCGACGAACAGGCCGACGATGCCGATCACGATGCCGACGAAGAACAGCGGCGTGGCCAGCGTCGCCAGTGCCGCGGCGGTTTCCGCCCCGACCAGCGCGCCGGCGAATCCGGCGAAGCCAGCCAGGCCTGCGGCCAGCTGCAGCGTGCCCGAGACGATGCCCAGGCTGCCTGCCGCCTTGTCGCCGGCATCGCGCGCATCGCGGATTTGCAGCGCGCCGAGCGCGATGCCGATCGGTCCGCCGACCACGTCCGCGCCGACGCCGATCGAGCGCAATACCAGCGAGCCGATCGCCCTGGCGCTGGATACCGTTCCGGTAATGCCCTTGATCTCGGCCAGCGTCGAGGCGCGGATTGCCGCCTCGGTTGCCGCGGCGGCTTCGGTCCCGGCGGCTTCCACGGCGAAACTGAACTGCGGAATCGAGCCGGCGCCGAAAGTGCCGCCGGTGACGGCGGCGCGCGCCGAGGCGTTGTAGAAATCGCGCAGCGCAAGGTTCCCGGCCGCATCGCCGAAGAAGCCGTCGATCACCTGCGTGTTGCCGGCGCCGCTCAGGGCAGGCGCGCTGGCCTTTGCCGCCAGATTGCGCGCCATCTGCTCGATCGTCGCGTCCGACAGGCCGAGATAGTTTTGGGCCTTCAGCGCGGCGGCAATGGCTTGAGAGTCCTTCAGGTTCACGTCCGCGGTCAGCACCGTGCTGAACCAGGTTTTCGCCGAATCCACGCTGGGCGCCTTGCCGGCGGCGGCGTTGAGTATTGCTGCGACGCTGCCTTCGTTTGCCAGCTGGGACGGAGTGAGTTCGCTCAGGTTCGTGGCGGCGGCGACGACATCGCCCTGGAACCCGCCGTTCCGCAGCAGCGTGATCGCTTCGGTAAGCGTGACGGGTCGGCCCAGCGCGCGCACCGACTGAACGATCTCGGCATTGATCTGCTGCGCCGCTTGTTCCACCACCGACTTTACGCCGGCAGCGTCGGCGAACTGTACCGTTTCCCCGCTCATTGTCTGGGCCTTGGCGGCAATTTCCCGCGCCAGCACTTGCGCTTCTTCCGCTGACACGCCTTTTGCCAGCAACGCTTGCGCGACGGCCGCTTCATCGCGGAGATTCACGTTGACCAGCGCGCCGCTCAGGCTGTCGATCCTGGTCGAGATGGTCTCCATCTTCAACTGCTTTTCGATGATGCCGACCGTATCCGGACTGTGTTCGGTATCGAGCAGCATGCTGGTGAACGTGTCGTCGACGGTGTTTCGCAAGACGGTCTCGTCATTCAGCGTGTAGGTCGACAGCGGATCGCCGCCGACATTGTTCGCGGTTTTCACCTGTTCGATGAACGACTTCGCGATCGTTTGCAGTTCGGCGTCCGTGCCGGTGAACCCGGCGTCGCGCAGCGCCTGCGTGACCACGCCCTCGTCGAGCAGGTTCTTGCCTTTCAGCGCCTCCGTCAGCGTGTCGAGACGATCGTTCAGCGCGTTGGCCATCAGGCCGTCCCAGGCGGTGTTTTCCGGCGTGATGAGATCGCGGATCGCCCCTTTCAGGAAATCGTCGGCTTCGGTGATGTCGGTGATGACGCGTTGCTCCGGCGCCAGCGCCGCCGCCTTTTCGGCGAGCTTCGACGCGATGGCTCGCAGTTCCTCGTCGGAGCCCTGGAATCCGGCTGCCTTCAGCGCCCGGTAGACCTCGTCGGCGTCGGCCAGATTCTTGCCCTGCAGTTCATCCGCGAGGCGGTCCATGGCAGGCATCGCGCTCGACGCCGGCACATCCCGATACTGCCCGAGGATGTCGCGCACGCTGGCGTCGGTGGCGGTGCCCGCTTCGAGTTGCTGGCTGATGGCGCGGGCCGCCTGTTCGATGTCGCCCTCGAAGTTCGTCCGGTACAGGATTTCCTTGATCGCGTTGACGTTCTTCGGGCCGCCCACCCGGTTGATCACGTTGATCGAGCGTTCGATCGCATCGTCGTTCTGTGCCTTGAGGTACTGGTACAACTGGTGCGGGGTCTTGTCCAGGCCCATCGCCGCCATGAATGGCCGGAAATAGTCGACCGCCTTGAAGTAGCCGTTCAGGTAGGACGTCGCGGTGATGAAGTCGTTGGCCGCGGACAGGCGCTGGTACGGCGTGTGGTTCGCCTTCGCGACCTTGTAAATGAAGGAGCCGATCGAGGCCAGCCCGGCAAATACCGACCAGGCGCCCTTCGAGTTCAGCTTGCTGACGAAGTCGCCGACATCCCGAAGCCCCGCCTTGTCGAAGAATTGCGCCATCGCGGTCGCATCCTTGATGTCGACGCCCGCTGCCGACGCGTCTCTCAAGCCCTTGGCCAGCGCCTCGGCCAGCTGGTCGATGCTGCCGCCGTGATCGGCTGACCATTTTTTCAGCAGGTCCGCGAATTCGTCCACGGTGCCGGTGCCGAGGCCGAAGAATCGTCCTCCCGAACGGATCGCCTTCAGGATGTCGCTGACCGCCACCTGCACATCCTGGGAATCGGTATTGGCGAGCGTCGCGTTGTTGTACTGGCCGGCCGAGATGTTGACCGCCAGCACGCCCATCGCCTTCGCCGCCTTGTACGAATCGAGCAGGGCGAGCGTGTTGACGATGCTGCCGGTCTTGACGTCGCCCACGCCTTTGCCGATGTTGGTTTCCAGCCAGTCATGCAGATCGCCCAGCGACGCGTCCTTGGTCGCGGCCAGCAGCTTGTCGGCCAGCGCGGCAGCGTTCGGGTCCGAGGTGGCGTGCAGGTTGCGCTGCAGGAAGTCGACCAGGTCCTGCTGCACCTGCGGGTCCTGCATCGCTTCGTCGATCGCGGCCTGGATCTTGCCGTCATCAAACATGGTCTTCGCGGCGGCCGGGTCGAGGTCGTCGTCGGCGCCGATCTTGTCCGCCTCGAAGCCGTGGTCGGACATGCTTTTCGCGCGCACCGCCAGCAGCAGCTTTTTCTGCTCGTCGGTCAGCCGGCCTTCCTTTTCCAGCTCTGTGTAGTAGTTGATCAGGTCTTCCATCGACTTCTGGACGATCGTCTTGCCGGACTCGCTGCTTTGCAGGTTGTACAGGTCGGACACCGTCGGGATGTCGCTGTAGAGATGGGTTGCCAGCTTGGCCGCGAGACCGGGTGACTGCTTGGCGTTGACCACGTAGCGGCCGCCGGCAGTCTGCAGCACGATCACCGCATCACCGCGCGTGCCGTTGGCGTTGTCCAGGTAGCCGTAGCTGAACTGGGTGACCTTTTCCCCGTTGACCGTCACGTTGTTCGGGTCGGTGGTATCGATCGTGACCGCTGCGCCGTTGAGCTGCGTGTTGCCGTCGTCGCCGGTGATCAGGTTGATCGCGCCGGACGGCGTGAAGTCGTATTCCGTGCGGTTGTCCAGCGGGCCGGTGTTGGTCGTCAGGTCGTAGCGGTGCGTCTTGGCCGGCTGCTTCAGGTCGACGCCGCACTCGGACAGCATCTGCCGCAGCTGCGACTGCGTCAGCGCGGTGGCATCGGTGCCGGTGTAGTTGCGCGCCAGCGCTTTCAAATCCTCGTCGGACAGCGCGACGTCGATGCCGAGCGCCTTAAGCCGCGCGCGCAGCGCATCGGTGTCGATGGTCGTCGCGCCATTCGGAAACAGCGTCGGCAGCAGCGCATCGATCAGCAGCGCGTCCTGGGTGTTGAGCGCGGCCTTCGTCTTGCCGGTCTTTGCGTCGACACTGAAGTTCACCGCGGAACCGATCAGAGTCTTCAGGCTGTCGGCATCGAGCGTGGTCTGGCCCTTGCCGCGATAGGCGCCGGCCAGCAGCGCATATTCTTCCTTCGACGCGATCGGCGACGCGAGGCCGAGCTTGGCGAAACCGGCCTGGAAGTCTTCGTAACTGAGATCCGGTCCGTAAGACTGGAGCAGATAGTCGGCGATCGCGTCGCGCACCACCGAGCCGCTCAAGTCGGCGGACAGCACGTTCGCGCCGCCGGCAGCCGACGATCCGGCGGTCAGTACGTGGTCGGCCAGCATCGCGTCCAGTTCGTCCGCGCTCATGCCGTCCTTGCCTGCGTATGCGACGAAAACCAGATCAAGGGTACGGTCGTCGATGTTGGTGGTGTCGTAGCCGAGGTCGGTCAGGATCTTGCGCAGTTCCGAGTACGAGGCGATGCCGGCCGGATTGCCGTTCTGGTCTTTCAACGAACCCCTGGAAAGAATCGCGCCCGACAGGTAGGAGCCGATTTTTTCGTTGCCCAGATCGACCGTCACCGACGGATGCGACAGATCGAGGACGCCGTCTTTCAGCAGCGACAGCATGCCGTCGTGGTCGATCGCGCCGTTCTTGCCGTAGGCCCGGATCAGCAGGTCGATCTGGCTGTCGGTCAGGTCGTCCGTGTTGAAGCCTGACTTCTTCAGCGCCTCGCGAATCTGGTCGCGGGACAGGGTCGAGGCGTTCAGCAGGCTGAACATCCGGTCCACCAGACGCTGCAGCGATGCCAGCGCGAACAGGTCGCCGTCGAAATCGTCCTGCGACAGGCGCGTGGTCTGGTCGGCGTCGAGATACCAGGCGCCGTCGTCGCCCTGGAAAATGTTGGTGGTCACGCTGTCGCACGCGGCCTGGGCGTCGCCGACCGAGTAATTCGCGTCGAGCGCCAGGTTGTGGTCGTCGGAATCGAGCCCGCCGATGCGCATCGCCTGCGTGCCGTCGGTGATGGTCAGCTGCGACGTGACCCGCGCGTCGCTGCCCGGCTCGTAACCCACGGTGTCGACGTGGATCGTGATGTTGCCGAGATGCAGGTTCAGCCCGTCCTTGAATTCCAGATCGTTGTTGCCGTCGTTGTCGAAGTCGACGTGCGGGTCGCCCCAGACCCGGGTCTGCTTGCCGGTCTTCTTGTCGGTGACGATCCAGGTCTGGTTGTCGTCGTTGCAACTCAGCGTATAGTCGCCGAGGTCGATCTCGATTTCCCCGTTCGCATTTTTCGTCACCGTCCATTTCGGCGGCGGGGGCGGCGCGGCGGGAGCGGGCGCCGCGGCACCGTCGACCTGACCGAGCTGAGCGTCGTTGATGTCGAGCAATTGCGATGCGGTAGTCGTGCCGGCGCCGGTGTCGCCGGTCGGCGTGGCGGTCGTCGACGTCGTGGAGGCGGTGGATGTCGTGGAAGCGGGGTCGATAACGGGATCGCTCATGATGACGGGCTCGCTGGTGGCGGGAAATGACTCCACATAGGAAAATGCAGCGGGCAATCCAACTCAACAAATCTCACTTCATGTAATGCCGCTGCCGAAGCGATGCCGGGAAACGAGCACTCTCGGCCGCGCGATGCCTTCCGGCAGAGCGGCTGCATGGCTGACGACACGAGACGGGAATGACACGATGTTCGACAAGATCCTGATTGCCAACCGCGGCGAGATCGCCTGCCGGGTCGCCGCCACCGCGCGCCGGCTCGGCATCCGCACCGTCGCGGTGTACTCCGACGCCGACGCCGGCGCGAAGCACGTCGCCGCCTGCGACGAAGCGGTGCGGATCGGCCCGGCGCCGGCGGCCGACAGCTACCTGCGGGCCGACCGCATCCTCGATGCGGCGCGGGCGACCGGCGCGCAGGCGGTGCATCCGGGTTACGGCTTCCTGTCGGAGAACGAAGATTTCGCGCAAGCCTGCGCCGACGCCGGCATCGTCTTCATCGGCCCGCCGGCGGACGCGATCCGCGCGATGGGATCGAAGTCGGCCGCGAAAGCCCTGATGGAACGCGCCGGCGTGCCGCTGGTGCCGGGCTACCACGGCGACGAGCAGGCGTCCGATTTCCTGCAGGCGCAGGCCGACGCGATCGGCTACCCGGTGCTGATCAAGGCCAGCGCCGGCGGCGGCGGCAAGGGCATGCGCATCGTCGAGCGCGCGGAAGACTTCGCCGCCGCGCTCGCCTCCTGCCGTCGCGAGGCGGCGGCCTCGTTCGGCAGCGACCGGGTGCTGATCGAGAAATACCTGACCCGGCCGCGCCACATCGAAATCCAGGTGTTCGCCGACGGCCACGGCCGCTGCATCGCGCTGTTCGAGCGCGACTGCTCGGTCCAGCGCCGGCACCAGAAGGTGCTGGAGGAAGCGCCGGCGCCCGGCATGACGGCCGCGCGCCGCGAAGCGATGGGCGAGGCGGCGGTCGCGGCGGCGCAGGCGGTCGGCTACGTCGGCGCCGGCACGGTCGAGTTCATCGTCGATACCACCGCGCCCGACGCGCCGTTCTACTTCATGGAGATGAACACCCGGCTGCAGGTCGAGCATCCGGTCACCGAAATGATCACCGGGCTCGACCTCGTCGCCTGGCAATTGCGCGTCGCCGCCGGCGAGCCGCTGTCCGCGCTGATGCCCGACGGCATGACGGCGATCCGCGGCCACGCGATCGAGGCGCGGATCTATGCCGAGAACCCGGAGGCCGGCTTCCTGCCGTCGACCGGCACGCTGCGCGCGCTGCAGTTCCCGCCGGCGGTCGCCTTCACGATCGGCGCCGACCCCGGCGAACCGGCGCCAGTACGCGTCGACAGCGGCGTGCGGCAGGGCGATGCGATCACGCCGTTCTACGACCCGATGATCGCCAAGCTGATCGCCTGGGGCCCGGACCGCGCGACCGCGCTCGCGCGGCTGCGCGCGGCGCTGGCCGCCTGCCGCATCGTCGGCGTGGCGACCAACGTCGCTTTCCTGCACCGGCTGGCCGGCGATCCGGCATTCGCCGATGCCGACCTCGACACCGGCCTGATCGAGCGCCGCCGCGATGCGTTGTTTCCGCCGCCGCAGCCGGCGTCGCCGCTGCTGCTGGCGCTGGCGGCCGGCTCGCTGCTGGCGTCG
>JBQCGO010000242.1:0-4677 GCA_051955575.1 Burkholderiaceae bacterium | reverse complement strand
CGATTTCTCGCTAGCGGCGGTTTTCATTCGCGACCCTCCTGGCCCATGATGCCCTGCGGCCGCAGGATGAGCACGAGAGCCATGACGACGAACAGCATCACATCGGAATAGGCGGGATCGAACATGGAAGTCAGACTGAGGATTTCACCGGCGATGATGCCGCCGATCACGGCGCCCGGAAAGGATCCGACGCCGCCGATGACCACCACGACAAAGGAATCCACCAGGATGCGGGTACCCATGTCGGGCGTGAGCGAGACGATCGGCGCGTCGATGACACCGGCGTAGCCGGCCGCCATGGCGCCGATGCCGAACACCAGCAGGAAGGTACGCTTGACGTTGATGCCGAGGATATTGACCATCAACGAGTCCTCGATGCCGGCGCGCACGATCAGCCCGAGGCTGGTGCGATAGAGGATCAGGTAGAGCACCAGCAGCGTGCCGGCCGAGATGCCGAGCACTTCCAGCCGGTATTTCGGGTAGATCAGGAAGCCCATCGGCACGATGCCTTCGCCCCAGCTCGGGACCGACATGGTCTGGCCGAGGCCGCCGTAGATGCCGCGCACCAGTTCGACCAGGATGATGCCGATGCCGAAGGTGACCAGTAGCTGGTCTTCCGGCGGACGGCCGTAGAACAGGCGCACGACGCCGCGTTCGATGATCAATCCGACGATCAGCGCGACCAGCGCGCCGGCCAGGACGGCGATGATGAACGAATGGGTGATGCCCAGTACGGTGAATCCCGCGTAGGCGCCGACGACGAACAGGGCGCCGTGCGCAAAGTTGATGATGCCCAACGTACCGTAGATGATCGTCAGGCCGGTACTGATCAGGCTCAGCAGCAGACCCGCCGCCAGCCCGTTGAACAGCTGCGACAAAACCAGTGACATGCTTGGCATTCACTGCTCCCTTGATGAAAGACGTGTGAGGCGCCGCGATGCGCGGCCGGAGCGGCGCATCGCGGAAGGCGGTCGTTGACGGTCAGGTGTACGAACCGAGTTTGCAGCCGAAGTGGCCGACCGGCGCGACCACCTCGGGGCCGTTGGCGACCGAGATGATTTCGAACAGGTCGTTCTTGTTCTTCATATCGCCGGGCTTCTTGCCGCGCACGATGGGGAAGTTGACCACGCCTTGATGGTCCGCGCCACGGAACCAGACCTCGCCGACCGGGCCCTGACGCTTGACTTCCTTCTCGTAGGCCTTGACCACTTCCGGGCCGTAGAAGGTGCCGGCGCGTTCGACCGCGTCGGCCCACAGGACCATGTTGAGGTAGGCGATGTAGGCGGAGTCATGCGGCTTGGAGCCGTATTTCTTCTCGAAGGCCGCGACGAAGTCCTTGGCGATCGGGTACTTATCCTCCAGCGTCCACCAGAAGCCCATCGCGCCGATCACGCCCTTCATGATGTCCGGACCGAGTTCCTCGCCGAGGAACGGGGCCATGTACGGCACCACCAGGGCCATCTTGTCGAGGAGGCCGAATTGCTTGGCCTGCTTGATCGAGTTGACCGCGTCGGCGCCGTAGTCGATCACCACCAGCGTATCGGCGCCGCTGTTGGCGATATTGATCAGATAGGAGCTGTAGTCCTTGGCGCCGAGCGGGTGCACCTGCTGGCCGACTTCCTTCCAGCCTTCCTTCGCGGTGAATTCCACCATCGAGTCGTGGGTGGTGTGACCGTAGGTGTAGTCCGGCACCAGGTAGGCCGCCTTGCGGTTCTTGCCGAGCGCCTGGCCCAGCACCGGCGCGATCGCTTTCGATGCCGAGTACGCGTAGTGGCAGAGGCGGAAGCCGTAGCGCTGGCAGTCCTGGCCGGTGGTCTCGTTGGAGCCGCTGATGGCGGCGAGATAGATGGTCTTCTCGCGGTCGCAGACCTTTTCCAGGGCAATCGCCACCGCACTGCTGACGCTGCCGGTGATCATCATCGCCTTGTTCTCGTGGATGAAGCGGGTGGCTGCCTGCACCGCCGAGTTCGGCTTGGTTTCGGAGTCCGCCACGCCGAAGACGATCTTCTTGCCGAGCACGCCCTTCTTGGTCATCGGCGAAATCTTCTTGACGTTCGGGTCACCCGCGTTCAACTGCTCGATGGCGAGTTCATAACCGCTGCGCTCGTCGGCTCCTTCCGCCGAGTACGGTCCGGTCAAGTCCACCGTCAGGCCGACGAATACCGTGTCGCCCGAGACGCCGGCCGGGTAGTTCGCCAGCGGCGGATAGTCCGCAGCCCTTGCAATTCCGGGCAAGCCCGGCAACAGCATGCTGCCTGCCAGGCCGGCGCCTGTCTTCAGAAAAGACCGGCGGTCGAATTGGTCGTCCTTGTGATCGTTGCTTGCCATTCAAGTCTCCTTTTTGTTTGCGGGTAGAACAAACTTCAGACCTTGCCGGTCTTGTGTGCCGGCTTGAAGGGAACGCGTGCTTCGAAATCGGGATGGGGTGTCGCGGATGTGTTTTATTGTGATGTGATTGTGTTCAAGATATTAGGTGTCGACGCACAAGAATGTCAACTTGACATGGCAACGCATGACGATTTTTTGACATGGATGCCGGATCGTGGAAGCGCGTCGCGCGATGCGGCAAGGAAGGTGGCGTCGACGCGACGTTCGGCCGACAAGAGGAGAGCAAACGGGATGGAAAAAGCGGTCGATCCACACGCTGCGAACGCATGCGCGCGGCCGATGCGGCGGGAAAATCTTACGGAAGCTTACGGGATGCAAGGCGCTTAGTCGAGGCGGATGCGTTCGGCGTACGAACGCAGCACGTCGAGGTCCGGGTCCTTGCGCGGCCACACCAGTTGCACGCCGTCGTCGAGGTAGCGCGGCACGACGTGCAGGTGCAGGTGAGGCACCGTCTGCCATCCGGCCGGGCGGTTGGCCTGCAGCAGCGTAATGCCATCCGGCTGGAACGCGCGTTCGACCGCCTTGGCGATCCGGTGCGCAGCGAGCATCATCGCCGCGACGGTGTCCGGATCGGCATCCGTCAGCGTGGGATAGGGCGCACGCGACACCACCAGGACGTGACCGGGATTGATCTGTCCCGCGTCCATGAACGCAAACACGAGACTGTCCTCGTAGACCTTGGCGCAGGGAAGCTCGCCGTCGATGATGCGGGTGAATATGGTAGCCATGACGGCATGATAATCGCCGCATGCCGTTTGCGCGAGGGACGGGGAATGGATTCCTCGACTGAGGTATTCGTGATCGCGGCGGCGGCGGTATTTCGCAATCGTCGCGCGGATTCTGGGACAGCCAACAAAAAAGCCGCGCGAGGCGGCTTCCTGTTTTTTTGCTGCTGTTTCCATGCTGCTGATTCGATTGGTCGGGGCGGCGGGATTCGAACTCGCGACCCCTTGCACCCCATGCAAGTGCGCTACCAGGCTGCGCTACGCCCCGACGAGTCGCGCATTATAGCAGCAGCCGATTCGTTGACGCCATGAAACCGTGCGATCTTTCGCATGCCGCGACCGGCATCGCCGGCGATAATCGGCTTTTCGGTCCAACGTGGCGCCATGCGCCGGAAAGCCAATCCATGCCCATCCGCATCAGCACCGGATTCGACAGCGGCGCGGTCGACGTGATCGACGCTGCCGACCCCTCCGCGATCACGCTCGCGATCCGCAAGGATACGCACGCCGATTTCTCGCAGTGGTTTCATTTTCGCCTGCAGGGCGCGCGCGACGTGCCCTGCACGATCCGTCTGGTCAACGCCGGACAGACCAGCTATTCCGACGGCTGGCCCGACTACCGCGCGGCGGCCAGCTACGACCGCGCGCACTGGTTCCGCGTGCCGACGCGATACGACGGACAGACACTGACGATCGCGCACACGCCGGAGCGCGACAGCGTCTGGTACGCGTACTTCGAGCCGTATTCCTGGGAGCGGCACCTGTCGCTGGTGGCGCGCGCGGGCATGCAGCCGGGCGTGCGGGTGGAAACTCTCGGCGCGACGGTGGACGGGCGCGACCTCGACCTGGTCGTGCTCGGCAACCCGGATGCGACCAGGACGATCTGGGTGATCGCGCGCCAGCATCCGGGCGAGACGATGGCCGAATGGTTCGTCGAAGGCATGCTGGACGCGTTGCTCGATGTCGCGAACCCGGTCGCGCGGCGACTGCTGGAACGGGCGCGGCTGTACGTGGTGCCGAACATGAATCCGGACGGCGCGGTGCGCGGCAACCTGCGCACCAACGCCGCCGGCGCCAATCTGAACCGCGAGTGGATGGCGCCGTCGCGCGAACGCAGCCCGGAAGTCTTCGCGGTGCGCGAGCGGATGCATGCGACCGGCTGCGATCTGTTCCTCGATGTGCACGGCGACGAGGCATTGCCTTACGTCTTCGTCGCCGGCAACGAGATGCTGGAAGGCTTCGATGCGGCGCAGGCCGCGCGTCAGCGCCTGTTCACCGACGCGTTTTGCGCCGCCAGCCCGGATTTCCAGACCCGGCACGGCTACCCTACGGGAAAGTACAACGAGGACGTGCTGAAGCTCGCGTCGAAATATGTCGGCCACACCTTCGGTTGCCTGTCGCTGACGCTCGAGATGCCGTTCAAGAACAATGCGGACCTGCCCGATGCGGCCGTCGGCTGGAACGGCGCACGCAGCGCGCGCCTCGGCGCGGCGGTGCTGCAGCCGATGCTGCGCGTCGTCGAGGAGGGCGGCTGACGCGGGACGTCGAAAGGGCGATACGGAAG
>JBQCGO010000241.1:0-4749 GCA_051955575.1 Burkholderiaceae bacterium | reverse complement strand
CACCGGCAAGCCCTGGTCGTGGTACATCGCCAGCACGCAGTCGGCGTTCTCAAGGTACTTCGGCTGGAACAGCGTGTCGGCCGGGTACGGGCCGGCGGCGTCGATGCCGCGCGTGCGCGCCGCGTCCAGCGCCGGCGACACCACGTCGATCTCCTCGCGCCCGAGATAGCCGCCCTCGCCCGCGTGCGGGTTCAGGCCGGTGACCAGGATACGCGGACGGGCGATGCCGAACTTGCCGCGCAGGTCTTCGTCGACGATGGTCAGGGTTTCCAGCAGGCCGTCGAACATGATCGCGGCCGGCACGTCCTTCAGCGGCAGATGGGTGGTCGCGAGCGCGACGCGCAGCGGCCGCGTCAGCCCGGCGTCCGCCGCGTCGCGCATCGGTCCGGCCAGCATCATCACCACCCGCGGCGTGCCGGTGCGCTCGGCCAGGTATTCGGTATGGCCGGTGAACGGCACGCCGGCGTCGTTGAGCGTGCTCTTCTGCAGCGGGGCGGTGACGATCGCGTCGAACGTCCCGGCCAGCGCGCCGTCGATCGCGACGTCGAGCGTGCGCAGCACCGCGCGGCCGTTGGCCGCGTCCAGCCGGCCCGGCGTCACGTGCGCGGCAAGCGGGCAGTCGACCACCGCGAGGCGGTCGTCGCCGAACTCGGGCAAGCCGTCGTTCCTCAATGCCTGCGGCGACAGCGCGACCAGACGCATCGCCGGATCGATCTCGCGCGCCAGCAGCGACAGGAACGCGGCGTCACCGATCAGCACGCCGCGCACTGCGCCGCGCAACTGCCAGGCGGCGCGCAGCGAAATCTCGGGACCGATGCCGGCCGGCTCGCCGCAGGTGACGGCCAGCCGCGGCCGGCGCGCGGCGGATGCGGCGGTATCAGCCATTGCTGCTGTTGTCGAAGCGGTACTCGACGTACGCGCTGTCGCGCAACTGACGCAGCCATTCGTCGGTCGCTTCCGCGACCTTGCGCTCACGGATCGCCTGCCGCGCGACCTGGCGCGCGCGTTCCGGCGACATGTCGTCGGTCTTGCGCTCCAGCACCTGGATCAGGTGGTAGCCGAACTGGGTCTCGATCGGGTCGCTGATCTCGCCGGGCTTCAGCGCGTTCATCGCGCGCTCGAACTCGGGCACGGTGTCGCCGGGATAGATCCAGCCGAGGTCGCCGCCCTTCGACGCCGAGGCGTCGTTCGAGTACAGCCGCGCCAGCTCGGCGAAGGTGGCCGAATGGTTCAGCAGCCGCTGCTTGAGCTCGGTCAGCTTGCGCTTGGCATCGGCCGCCGACACCAACTGGTTGACCTTGATCAGGATGTGGCGCGCGTGGGTCTGCTCGACCGCCGGCAACGCTTCCTTCGCGGTGCGGCGGCCGTTGAGTTTCAGCACGTGAAAGCCGTTGTCGCTCTTGATCACTTTCGAAATTTCGCCGGGCTTCAGCGAGGCGACCGCGTCGAGGAACAGTTGCGGCAGCTTCGAGGCCGTGCGCCAGCCGAGGTCACCGCCCTTGGCGGCGTTGTCGGCGTCCGACACCTTCTGGCTCAGCGCGACGAAGTCGGCGCCGTCGGCCAGTTGCTTGCGGATGTCTTCGGCGCGCTGGCGGCGCTGCTCGACGTCTTCCGGCGACGCATTTTCCGGCACTCGCACCAGGATCTGCGCCACGTCGAGTTCCTGCTCGGCCTTCGCGCCTTCCTTGATGCCGGCGGCGGCGAGATAGTTGTCGACTTCCGATTCGGTGACCTGCACCTTGCTCTCGACTTCCCGCTCGCGCAGGCGCTGCAGCAGGATCTGCTGCCGGATCTGGTCGCGGAACGCGGCGAAGGTCGTGCCGTCCTTCTCGAGCCGGGCGCGCAGGTCGCCGACCGACAGATGGTTCTGCTCGGCGATGTGAGCGATCGCGCGATCGAGCATGCCTTCATCGACCTTGATGCCGAGTTCCTTCGCCTTCTGGAGCTCGGCCTTCTCGACGATCATCTGTTCCAGCAACTGGCGCTGGAGCTGCGGCGCCGGCGGCAGCGGCCGGTTCTGCGCGGCGAGCTGCGCTTCGGTAGAACGGTAGCGGTCGAGCAGTTCGCGCTGGGTGATGACGTCGTCGTTGACGACCGCGATGATCGCGTCAACCAGTTGCGGTCCGCTCGGCGGCGATTGCGGCCGTGCGGCAGCCGCGGGCACGTCGGGTCCGGCCGGTGCCGAGTGGGCCGGACCGAAACCCGGCTTGAACTGCGCGTGGGCGGCCGTGGCGACGACGGCGGTGGCGACGATGGTCAGCGCGACCGTCGCGCGGCGGATAAAAAATAATGGGTGAAACAAAATGCTTTCTCCTTCTTCGGTCTTGCGCCGCGCCGATGTCATGGATCGCGAGCGGCGCGGCCGGCGGGAATCCCGCCTTCGCCGTCAGCGGAACGCGTTCGCCGACGGACTGATGCTCTGGTAGCCCGGGACATTATTGCGCAAGGCCTGCATCGGGTTCGAGCCGAGCCGCGACAGGCCGTTCAGTTCGAGCTGGATGAAAATCGCCGACGACGACTGTTGCGCCGCGGTCGGCACGCGCTGGCCGACCACGCGGAAAATCCAGCAATCCGCCTTGTACTCGACGCCGAACAGGCTTTCGGCGATGCGCTTGTCGAGCAGCGAATAGTTCACCCGGCTGACGCCGTACCAGCGCTGCGCGATCGGCCACTGGCCGGAGACGTCGATCTGCTTGTCGCCTTGATCCAGGGGACTCAGCGGGTTCAGCAGGTCCAGCCGGTCGCGCCGGTATTCCAGGTTCAGCACCTTTGCCGGACCCGGGCGCCAGCGCACGCTGTAGTTGTCGCGGTTCATCCGGTGCAGGGTTTCGCTGTACTGGATGTTGGCTTCCAGGGCCAGCTTGTCGGTGACTTGCCCGGAACCGAGCAGCAGCAGGTCGGACCGGCTTTCGTTGACGCCCGGAACCACCGACGCCTGCGAGCCGCCGAAGTGGAAACGCTGACCGATCGCGAGGCGCGCCCGCTCGATGCCGGATTTCTCGATGAAGCGCGAGGTCATTGCGGTCGTCAGATCGTTGGCGTCGCTGATCCGGTCGTGCCCGACGAAGCGGTTTTCCGAGAACAACTGGGCGAAATTGAAATCCGCCAGGGCCGTGTCGAACAGCGGGATCTGGCTCTGGTCGCGGAACGGCGTGCGCACGTAGAACAGCCGCGGCTCCAGCGTCTGCGTCATCGCGCGGCCGAAGAAGCGGGCGTCACGCTCGAACACCAGCCCGGTATCGAGCGACGCGGTCGGGACCACCCGGTTCAGCGTGTCCGGCGTACCGGGTGTCTGGTTTTCCAGCCGGTAGGTGGTCGCGTCGAGCGAGATCTTCGGCGTGATGAAGTAGCCGGGCCGGATGATCGGGTACGAGAGCTGCGGCGTGACGAACGCGCGGTCGCCGTTCACCACGACCGCGTCGTTGCGGTAGAAGCGCGTGAATTCCGACGACACGCCCCAGTCGAAACCGTTCACGTCCTGGCGACCGCCGGTCAGCGTCAGCTGCGGCAGCCGGGAATACGGCTGGGCGATCGGCGCGGCCGGGTCTTGCAGGATCTGGTAGCTCGACGCGCGCGCGGTGGCGGTCCAGAACGTGCTGCCGTAGGTCAGGTTCAGATCGCGCAGCAGCAGCCGCTGGGTCGCGGTGGTCAGTGAGCTGGCGAAGTCGGTCGGGTAATCGTTGTCCGAGGCGCGGTTGTAGTTCCAGCCGAGCGACAGGCCGGGCGCGAGCGTCTGGTTGTGCAGCGACGAGATCGCGTAGCGGTCGGTGTGGGTCACGCGGTCGTTCGGCAGCAGTTCCACCGTGGTCTGGCCGGCGTAGCCGTCGCCGAGGTAGCGGCCGTTCGCGCCGAGCTGCAGGCCGCGCCGGGAAAAGATTTTCGGATACAGCGTCAGGTCGCGATTCGGCGCGATGTTGAAGTAGTACGGCACCGAAACCTCGAAGCCGCCGCGGCTGGTGGTGCCGATGGTCGGCGGCAGCACGCCGGACTTGCGCTCGTCGGTCAGCGGGAACGACATCGATGGCGCACCCAGGATCGGCACGCCCTTGAAGTAGACCACCGTGCCTTTCGATTCGCCGGTGTCGCTGCCGGTGTCCACGCGCAGGCGGCTGGATTTCAGGTACCAGTCCGGGTCCGGCCCCTCGCAGGTGCTGTAGGTGCCGTTGACGACGGTGGCGACCTCCTGCGACTCGAACTCGACGCGGTCGGCGCGGCCGCGCCCGTTGTTGACTTCGAGCCGGTAGGTCGGCGAGGTCAGGAAGCCGACGCCGGAATCGAGGTTCAGCTGCAGCGCATCGCCGGTGTAGCGGTCGCCGTAGCGGCGCATGCAGATGTTGCCCATCGCCTCGACCTCATCCTTGACGATGTCGTAGTCGGCGCGATCGGCGGTGACCGTCATGCCGCCTCGTTGGAGCTGGACATCGTTGCGCAGGTGCACTTCGCGGTCAGGCCGGCCGGTCAACTGCTCGGCGCTGATATGGACCGGCGCATTGCGATCGGCGTCGTTGCGCCGCTGCATCTCGGCCGGCGTGAGCTTGACCGCCGGCGCGGCCTTGTCGGTGTCGCAGGGCGCGTCGCCGGTCGGCGCCGCGGCATGGCCGCCGGCGTCCGGTCCGGCCGACGGCGCAGTTTGCGGCTCGGTTTGCGGTGCGGTCTGCGCCCGTGCATCGAGCGCCGCCGACGCCACCGCCGCCGCGACGGCGGCGACCAGCGTGCGAATCAGGAAAGTCTGGCGGCGCGGCGCGGAAG
>JBQCGO010000240.1:0-2667 GCA_051955575.1 Burkholderiaceae bacterium | reverse complement strand
CTGATCACCGTGAAGGACATCCAGAAATCGACCGAGCACCCGTTCGCCTCGAAGGACGACCAGGGCAAGCTGCGCGTGGGCGCAGCGGTCGGCGTGGGCGCGGACAACGACGAGCGCATCGACCTGCTGGTCAAGGCCGGCGTCGACGTGATCGTCGTCGATACCGCGCACGGCCATTCGCGCGGCGTGCTCGACCGGGTGCGCTGGGTCAAGGACAACTACCCGGACGTGGAAGTCATCGGCGGCAACATCGCGACCGCGGCGGCGGCGCGGGCGCTGGTCGAGCACGGCGCGGATGCAGTGAAAGTCGGCATCGGCCCGGGTTCGATCTGCACCACCCGCATCGTCGCCGGCGTCGGCGTGCCGCAGATCACCGCGATCGCCAACGTCAGCGAAGCGCTGAAAGGCACCGGCGTGCCGTGCATCGCCGACGGCGGCATCCGCTTCTCAGGCGACATCTCGAAGGCGCTGGCCGCCGGCGCGTCGAGCGTGATGATGGGCAGCATGTTCGCCGGCACCGAGGAAGCGCCGGGCGAAGTGATCCTGTACCAGGGCCGCAGCTACAAGTCCTACCGCGGCATGGGCAGCCTGGGCGCGATGGCCGAAGGCTCGGCCGACCGCTATTTCCAGGACCCGGCCAACAACAACGACAAGTTCGTGCCGGAAGGCATCGAGGGCCGCGTGCCGTACAAGGGTAGCGTGCTGGCAATCCTGTACCAGCTGGTCGGCGGCGTGCGCTCGTCGATGGGCTACTGCGGCTGCGCGACGATCGACGAATTGCGCGAGAAGGCCGAGTTCGTCCAGATCACCGCGGCCGGCATGCGCGAATCGCACGTGCACGACGTGCAGATCACGAAGGAAGCGCCGAACTATCGCGCCGACTGAACGCGGCAATCCGTAGTCTTCGAGAAGCCGGTGCCGGAAGTTTTCGGCACCGGCGATTTGTTTTCCAACCAGGCGTTTGCCATGCACTCCAAGATCCTGATCCTCGATTTCGGCTCGCAAGTCACGCAACTGATCGCCCGCCGCGTGCGCGAGATCGGCGTGTTTTCGGAAGTCTTCCCGTACGACGTCGACGACGATTTCATCCGCAACTACGGCGCGGCCGGCATCATCCTGTCCGGCGGGCCGAGCAGCGTGGTCGAGGGCGACACGCCGCGCGCGCCGCAGGCGGTGTTCGAACTCGGCGTGCCGGTGTTCGGTATCTGCTACGGCATGCAGACGATGGCGCAGCAGCTCGGCGGCAAGGTCGAGAACGGCAAGCTGCGCGAGTTCGGCTACGCCGAAGTGCGCGCGCGTGGTCATACCGCGCTCCTGAACGGGATCAACGATTTCGTCACCGCCGAAGGCCACGGCATGCTGAAAGTCTGGATGAGCCACGGCGACAAGGTGATCGACATGCCGCCCGGCTTCAAGCTGATGGCATCGACCGGCAACTGCCCGATCGCCGGCATGGCCGACGAGGAGCGCCGCTTCTACGCGGTGCAGTTTCATCCGGAAGTCACCCACACCACGCTCGGCAAGGCGATCCTGACGCGCTTCGTGCACGAGATCTGCGGCTGCAAGTCGGACTGGAACATGCCCGACCACATCGGCGAAGCGGTCGAGGCGATCCGGAAGCAGGTCGGCGACGACGAGGTGATCCTCGGCCTGTCCGGCGGCGTCGACAGCAGCGTGGCGGCGGCGCTGATCCACCGCGCGATCGGCGACCAGCTGACTTGCGTGTTCGTCGACCACGGCCTGTTGCGGCTGAAGGAAGGCCGGATGGTGATGGACATGTTCGCCGGCAATCTCGGCGTAAAGGTGATCCACGTCGACGCCACCGCGCAGTTCATGGACGCGCTGGCCGGCGTGGCCGACCCCGAGCAGAAGCGCAAGATCATCGGCCGCGAATTCGTCGAAGTGTTCCAGCGCGAGGCCGGCAGGCTGAAGGTCGCCAGGTGGCTGGCGCAGGGCACGATCTACCCGGACGTGATCGAGTCGGCCGGCAAGGGCAAGAAGGGCGCGCACACGATCAAGAGCCACCACAACGTCGGCGGCCTGCCGGACACGCTGAACCTGAAGCTGCTCGAGCCGCTGCGCGACCTGTTCAAGGACGAGGTGCGCGAGCTCGGCGTCGCGCTCGGCCTGCCGCACGACATGGTGTACCGCCACCCGTTCCCGGGGCCGGGCCTGGGCGTGCGCATCCTCGGCGACGTGCGCAAGGAATACGCCGACATGCTGCGCGAAGCGGACGCGATCTTCATCGAGGAACTGCGCCGTGCCACCGACGACGAGGGCCGCTCCTGGTATGACAAGACCAGCCAGGCGTTCACGGTGTTCCTGCCGGTCAAGTCGGTCGGCGTGATGGGCGACGGCCGCACCTACGAGTACGTGGTCGCGCTGCGCGCGGTGCAGACGCAGGACTTCATGACCGCGCACTGGGCGCACCTGCCGCACGAACTGCTCGGCCGCGTGTCGAACCGGATCATCAACGAGGTGCGTGGCATCAACCGCGTGGTCTACGACATCTCCGGTAAGCCGCCGGCGACGATCGAGTGGGAGTGAAATCAGGTCCTTCGGGGACTATCGCAGGCTATCGAAAAACTGACGTAACGTGTTGATTTAAAAGAAGATACGTCGCAGCAGCTATCGGTGGCTATCGCCGGCCAGCAGAACAGGTTGGCG
>JBQCGO010000239.1:0-14253 GCA_051955575.1 Burkholderiaceae bacterium | reverse complement strand
CTGATCAGGTCGCTCACGGTTTCCAGCAATCCGTTGGCGACCTTCTCGGCATCGACCTTGAAATGGCCGCCCGCGATGGCGGCCTTGATTTCCTCGACCTTGCCGGCGTCGAACACGCCGGCGCCGGAAGTCTGGGCCGAGATCGTCTTCACCTGGGCGGACAGCGTGACGCTGTCGCCGGCCGGCGCGGCGGCAGCGGCACTGGCTTTTTCCGCCGCCTTGCCGCCCCGGGCCTGGGTCGCGCCGACCGGAAGTCCCGCGGCTTTCTTGATGGAATCGTCGATTTTCACGGCTGTGTCCTCGTCTGGTGGGCGTCGATTCGCTCGACGCCTGTGCACATAACGGCGCGTGCTGAAATAACTTTAGCATCCAGACATGAAAACGCGAACGGCGGCATCGGCGGCATCCCGGTCGGCGCTCAGTACGCCACTTCCAGCACGCCGCCGGCTCGCGCCACGCCGCTGACCACCTGGCCGTTCGCGGTCCTGGCCTGGGCGATCTGTCCTTCGGCCGCGTTGCCGAGCGCCGTACCCTCGGCCGAAATCTTGAAGCCCGGGCCGGACGAGACCAGCCGCACCGGCTGGCCCTGGGCGATCACCTTGCGGATGCGCAGCGCGTCCTGCCGCAGCGCTGCGCCCAGCGGCAGCGAGATTGCCGCGGTGCGGCCGGTCGCCTCCGCGAGCTCGGTGATCACGCCTGCCGGCAGCGCGGCCAGATCGCCCTTGATCAGCGCGAGGTCGCCGGCGTCGATCACCTGGCCCTGCGCCAGCGGCACGGCGGCGGCGACGTATTCGCCCTCGACATGCACCTTGGCCGCGACGTAGACGGTCCACGGCGCCGGCGCGGTGCAGCGCACGCCGACGGTGGTCTTGCCCCAGGCACGGCTGCCGGGCGGCAGGAAGCCTTGCGGCGAAGGGCAGGCCGGCAGCGACAGGCGTGCGTCGACGCGGCCGATCTCGACCGTGACCTTGCCGGGCAGTCCGGCGGCCTGCGCCTGCAGGAATTGCTCGGCGGCGGCGCGGATCGCCGACGGATCCTGGCGCGGCGTCCCTTCGGGAACGGCGGCGTCCGCGGTGCCGGCCGCGAGTGCAGCAGCCAGCGCGGCCGGCACTGCCAAGGGGAGCAGCGCGCGTACGAACGAAGAGGAGGAGAGCGGCGGCAAACGATTCATGCCGCCGATGGTAGCCCGCGCGCGCGAACCCAATCCGCTGAACAGGGCCGGAATCCGGCGGCTGCTTGGGCGATGGTTGCGCACGCCGCTCCGTATGATCGAATCTGTCCGAATCCATCGCAATCATCGCAATCATCTCAATAGGGCAGGCAAGGCCGAACGCTGCCGCACCGGCAAGGAGAACAGGATGAATCGACTCGACGACGCGCTGCGCTTCAACGAAACCGCGCTCAACCTGCGCGCCCAGCGCCAGCAACTGCTGGCCTCCAACATCGCGAACGCCGATACGCCGAACTACAAGGCGCGCGACGTCGATTTCGGCAAGGCGCTGCAGGGCGCGCTGGCGCGCGGCACCGACGCGCAGCCGCTGGCGACCACCTCGGCACTGCACATCGCGCAGCCGGGCGGCATCGACAGGACGATCGCCGGCGCGCCGCTGCTGTATCGGAATACGTCGCAGGGCAACATCGACGGCAACACGGTCGACATGGACGTCGAGCGCAACCAGTTCACCGACAACGCCATTCGCTACGAAGCCGGACTGACGGCGATCAGCGCCCAGATCAAGGGCCTGCTCGCCGTGATCCAGGGATAAGCGCGGATCAGGGAGAGACGCATGTCGCTATTCAACATCTTCAACGTCGCCGGCTCGGCGATGAGCGCCCAGTCGCAGCGCCTGAACGTGGTGGCCAGCAACCTCGCCAACGCCGACAGCGCCACCAGTTCTACCGGGCAGCCGTACCGCGCTAAGGAAGTGGTGTTCCAGGCGACGCCGGTCGACGCGGCGAAATCCACCGGCGTGCGCGTGCAGCAGGTGGTGGAAGACGCCGCGCCGCCGCGCATGGTCTACGACCCGAAGCATCCGCAGGCCGACGAGAACGGCTACGTTGCGATGCCCAACGTCAATGCGGTCGAGGAGATGGTGAACATGATCTCCGCCTCGCGTTCCTACCAGACCAGCGTCGAGACGATGAACGCGGCCAAGACGCTGCTGCTGAAGACCCTCACCATCGGTCAGTAACCTGGCCAGTGACCCGACCCCTGATCCCGAACGAAAGGCAAAGGCGGACGCCATGACCATCCAGACCAACGCCGTGTCCTCGTCGCTGATGAACGCGATGAACGGCACCACCACCGCAACCTCGAGCACCGAGGACACGCAGAACCGGTTCCTGAAGCTGCTGGTGTCGCAGATGCAGAACCAGGATCCGCTCAATCCGCTCGACAACGCGCAGGTGACCAGCCAGCTCGCGCAACTGTCCACCGTCACCGGCATCGACCAGCTCAACACCACGCTGCAATCGATGGTGACCGGCCTGCAGTCGAGCCAGTCGCTGCAGGCGGCGTCGATGATCGGGCACGGCGTGCTGGTGCCCGGCAACGGCATTCAGCTGGCCGACGGCCAGGCGGCGTTCGGCGTCGAGGCTACGGTGCCGGCCGACGACGTCAAGGCGGTGATCCATGACGCGTCCGGCAAGACGGTGCGCACCATCGACCTCGGCGCGCAGGACGCCGGCGTGATCCCGGTCGCCTGGGACGGCAAGACCGACAACGGCACCGCCGTCGCCGACGGCCATTACACGTTCGAAGTGGTGGCCAGCCGCGGCGGACAGTCGGTGACCGCCAATCCGCTGGCCTTCGGCATGGTCAACAGCGTCACCACCGGCGCGGCCGGCGTCAAGCTGAACCTGCCGCTGCTCGGCAGCGTCGGTCTGGCCGACGTGCGGCAGATTCTCTGACCGGTTTGATCCGTCTCGTTCGCCTGATCGGTTCAACACGGTTCAACACGATTCAATAAGGAGCCACCATGAGTTTCCAGCAGGGTCTGAGCGGCCTGAACGCCGCCTCGAAGAGCCTTGAGGTCATCGGCAACAACGTCGCCAACTCGAGTACGGTCGGCTTCAAGCAGGCGCAGGCCGAATTCGCCGACGTCTACGCCAGTTCGCTGAACGGCGCCGGCGGCTCGCAGATCGGCATCGGCACCAAGATCGCCACCGTGGCCCAGCAGTTCACGCAGGGCAACGTGACCGCGACCAGCAACCCGCTGGACATCGCGATCAACGGCGGCGGCTTCTTCCGGCTCAACACCAACGGCGTGACCACGTTCAGCCGCAACGGCCAGTTCCAGCTCGACAAGAACGGCTACATCGTCAACGCCGACGGCGCGCACCTGACCGGCTACGGCATCAACGCGGCGGGCGTGCTGACCGCCGGCGCGCCGGCAGACCTGCAGATCAACACCGCCGACCAGTTGCCGAAGACCACCGGCGCCATCAGCGCGCTGCTGAACCTCGATTCGCGTTCCGCCACGCCGACCACCACGCCGTTCGACGTCAACAACCCGGCGACCTACAACAGCTCCACCTCGGTTTCGGTGTTCGACAGCCTCGGCAACTCGCACGTGCTCCAGACCTTCTACGTCAAGACCGGCGCAGGCGCGTGGAACGTATATGCCGCCAACGACGGCACCCAGGTCGGCGCCGGCGCGATCGGCACGCTCAACTTCAAGCCGGACGGTTCTATCGACAAGACCACCACGACGCTGCCGCTGACCGCCTCGCTGGCGGTGACGACCGGTGCGACCACGCCGTTCAACGTCAACCTCGACTTCACCGGCACCACCCAGTTCGGCTCGGTCTTCAGCGTCAACACGCTGAAGCAGGACGGCTTCGCGTCGGGCCGGCTGTCGGGCTTCAACATCGGCGCCGACGGCACCATCGTCGGCCGCTACACCAACGGCCAGTCGGCCACGCTCGGCCAGGTCGTGCTCGCCAACTTCGCCAACGCCAATGGCTTGCAATCGCTCGGCAACAATGCCTGGGGCGAGACGGCCGCGTCCGGCCCGCCGCTGGTCGGCGTGCCGGAAAGCGGCGGCCTCGGCGTGCTGCAATCGTCCGCGGTCGAGGATTCCAACGTCGACCTGACCGCCGAACTGGTCAACATGATCACCGCGCAGCGCGTCTACCAGGCCAACGCGCAGACCATCAAGACGCAGGACCAGATACTGCAGACGCTGGTGAACCTTCGTTGAGAGTTCGTTTGAAACCTACTGCGCGACACGATTTCGGCCCTGCGATGCTCGCCGTACCTCACGTACGGCTGCGCTTCTCGGACCGAACTCGCGCCGCTCGCTACGGTTTCAAACGAACTCTACGTCGCACTGAATGCTAGCCCGGGAGGAAGGAGAAACATGGACCGGATGATCTACACCGCGATGACCGGGGCGAAGCACATCCTGGAGCAGCAGGCCACGGTGTCGCACAACCTCGCCAATGTCTCGACCACCGGCTTTCGCGCGCAGATCGACGCGTTCCGCGCGGTGCCGGTGATCGGCGGCGGACTGCCGACCCGCGCCTTCGTGGTCGATTCGACCGTCGGCGCCGACTTCCGGCCCGGTCCGATCCAGCAGACCGGTCGCGAACTCGACGTCGCGGTGCAAGGGCAGGGCTGGATCGCGGTGCAGCGCGCCGACGGCAGCGAGGCCTACACGCGGGCGGGCAGCTTCAGGCTCAACGAGAACGGCGTGCTGCAGACCCAGACCGGACTCGACGTGATCGGCGACGGCGGACCGATCAGCGTGCCGCCGGACGTGCGGCTGGCGATCGCCGGAGACGGCACCGTGTCCGCGATCCCGACCGCTGCCGGCCAGTCGACCGCGGTCAACGTGCTCGGACGGATCAAGCTCGTGAATCCGGCAGAAAGCGATCTCGTCCGCGGCGACGACGGCCTGTTCCAGCTGAAGGACGGCGGGCAGGCCGACGCCGACGCCAACGTCACACTGATCGGCGGCGCGGTCGAAGGCAGCAACGTCAACATGGTCGACGCAATGGTCGACATGATCAGCCTCGCGCGCCAGTTCGAGGCGCACATGAAGCTGCTGCAGAACGCCGAAAGCAATGCCACGAAAGCCAGCCAGATCATCGCTTTGGGCTGAGCGTCGGCGCGAGAGAATGACAAGCGTGAAATAGGATGCGCCCGCCGCGGCGTGCGACGGCAGCACAAGAGCACAGGAGAACTTCATGATTCGTTCGCTCTGGATTTCCAAGACCGGTCTGGATGCGCAGCAGACCCAGATGGACGTCATCTCGAACAACCTCGCCAACGTCAGCACCAGCGGCTTCAAGCGCTCGCGTGCGGTGTTCGAGGACCTGCTGTACCAGACGCTGCGCCAGCCCGGCGCGCAATCGTCGCAGCAGACGCAGTTGCCGTCCGGCCTGCAGATCGGCACCGGCGTGCGGCCGGTCGCGACCGAGCGCATCTTCACCCAGGGCAACCTGCAGCAGACCGGCAACGCGAAGGACGTCGCAATCCAGGGCGACGGCTTCTTCCAGGTGCTGCTGCCGGACGGCACCACCGCCTATACCCGTGACGGCTCGTTCCAGACCGACAACCAGGGCCAGCTCGTCACCTCGAGCGGTTTCCCGGTGCAGCCGGCGATCACGATCCCCGCGAACGCGCTCAGCATCACGGTCGGCCGCGACGGCACCGTGTCGGTCACGCAGAGCGGCTCGGTGCAGCCGACCCAGGTCGGCACGCTGCAGCTCGCGACCTTCGTCAATCCGGCCGGGCTGGCGAGCCGCGGCGAGAACCTGTACATCGAAACCGCCGCGTCCGGCAACCCGAACACCAACACCCCCGGCACGAACGGCGCCGGCACGCTGGCGCAGGGCTACGTCGAGACCTCGAACGTGAACGTGGTCGAGGAGTTGGTCAACATGATCCAGACCCAGCGCGCCTACGAGATCAACAGCAAGGCGATCACCACCTCGGACCAGATGCTGCAACGGCTGACGCAACTCTGAACGCGCTTCGCATGAAATTTCTTTTTGCACTCGCCCTGGCGTTCGCACTGGTGTTCGCACTGGCCGGCTGCGCGACCCAGCCGCCGTCGATCGTGCAGCAGCCGATGACGGCGCGGCCGCCGGTCGCGGTCGCCATGGTGCCCGCCGACGGCGCGATCTACCACGCCCAGGTTTATCGGCCGCTGTTCGAGGACCTGCGCGCGCGCCACGTCGGCGACACGCTGACCATCCTGATCAACGAGAAGACCAGCGCCGGCAAGCAGGCCGCGACTTCGTCGAGCAAGACCGGCGCGCTCGACCTCGCGGTGCCGAAACTGTTCGGCATCCCATCCAGCACCACCAGCAATTTCGGTTTGTCGACCAAGTCCGCCGGCAGCTACGACGACAAGGGCGCCGCGACGGCCAGCAACACTTTCGTCAGCACGATCGGCGTGACGGTGACCGACGTACTGGCGAACGGCAATCTCGTCGTCAGCGGCGAAAAGCAGATCGCGCTCGACAAGAACACCGAGTACGTGCGCTTCTCGGGCGTGGTGCGGCCGGACACGATCGGCGCCGGCAACGTGGTGTCCTCCCTCCAGGTGGCCGACGCGCGCGTCGAGTACCGGACCGACAGCGCGGTCGACGCGGCGCAGGTGATGTCGTCGCTGTCGCGCTTCTTCTTCAGCGTGCTGCCGTTCTGACGAGGCGGAAGACCCAATGAAAACCACCATGACGATCCGATTCCTCGCCGCGCTGTCTGCGGCATCGCTGGCGATGCTGTGCGCCGGCGGCGCGCACGCCGAGCGGTTGAAGGACCTCGCCAGCATCCAGGGCGTGCGCCAGAACCAGCTGATCGGCTACGGTCTCGTGGTCGGCCTCGACGGCAGCGGCGACCAGACCACGCAGACGCCGTTCACCGTGCAGAGCGTGGTCAGCATGCTGCAGCAGATGGGCGTGACGCTGCCGCCGAATTCCACGATGCAGCTGAAGAACGTCGCCGCGGTGGTGGTGACGACTTCGCTGCCGCCGTTCTCGCAACCCGGACAGGCGCTCGACGTGACGGTCTCGTCGATGGGCAACGCCAAGAGCCTGCGCGGCGGCACGCTGCTGATGACGCCGCTGAAGGGCGCCGACGGCCAGGTGTATGCGATGGCGCAGGGCAACGTGCTGGTCGGCGGCGCCGGCGCGTCGGCCAACGGCAGCAAGGCGCAGGTCAATCACCTGAGCGTCGGCCGCATCTCCGCCGGCGCCACCGTCGAACGCGCGGTGCCGACCGCGGGCGGCCCGGGCGACGCGATCAATCTCGAACTGAACGACAGCGACTTCGGCACCGCCAGCCGCGTGGTCGACGCGCTCAACCGCCGTTTCGGCGCGGACACCGCCGCCGCGCAGGACGCGCGGGTGATCCGCGTGCGCGCGCCGGCCGGCAGCAGCGAGCGGGTCGCCTTCCTCGGCGCGCTGGAAAGCCTGGACGTGACGCCGGCGCAGACCGCGGCCAAGGTGATCCTGAACGCCCGCACCGGCTCGGTGGTGATGAACCAGAACGTCACGCTCGAGACTTGCGCGGTCGCGCACGGCAACCTGTCGGTGGTGATCAACACCGAGCCGGTGATCAGCCAGCCGGGCCCGCTGTCGAACGGCCAGACCGTGGTCGCGCCGCGCTCGCAGATCGAGATCACGAAGGAAGACGGCAAGGTGATGCTGCTGAAAGGCGGCGCGTCGCTGGCCGAGGTCGTGAAGGCGTTGAATGCGATCGGCGCGACGCCGCAGGACCTGCTGGCGATCCTGCAGGCGATGAAGGCCGCGGGCTCGCTGCGCGCCGAGCTCGAAATCATCTGACGGGATCGGGATGATCAACGCTGCCAATCTCGCCGCCGACGACCGCCTCGCCACCGACGTCAAGGGTTTCGACGCGCTGCGTGCCGCGGCCCGCCAGCAATCGCCCGAGGCACTGAAGGCAACCGCGAAGCAGTTCGAGGGCCTGTTCATGAACATGGTCATGAAGAGCATGCGCGACGCCACGCCGCAGGACGGCGTGTTCGACAGCCAGCAGAGCCGCATGTTCACCTCGATGCTCGACCAGCAGATCAGCCAGTCGATGGCCGAGCGCGGCGTCGGGCTGGCCGACGTGCTGATCCGCCAGCTTTCCACGCTGCCCGGCGTGAAGGATGCCGACGGCAAGACGGTGCAGGACGACGGGCTGCCGGAAGGCGTGCGCGCGCTGATCGACGCGCCGGACAAGGCGATCGACCCGGCATCGACAACGGCACGGAAGGCCGCGCGCGCGGCGTCCGGCGCTTCTTCCGCGCACCGGCCCGCGCACGTGCAAGCCTTCACACAACGGCTGGCCGGGCAGGCCGAGGAAGCCAGCCGCTCGACCGGCATTCCGGCCAAGTTCATGCTGGCGCAGGCGGCGCTAGAAAGCGGCTGGGGCAAGCACGAGATCCGCGGCCCCGGCGGCGCTACCAGCCACAACCTGTTCGCGATCAAGGCCGGCAAGGACTGGAACGGCAAGACGGTGGATGCGGTCACGACCGAGTACGTCAACGGCCGGCCCCAGACCCGCATCGAGAAATTTCGCGCCTACGACAGCTATGCCGACGCGTTCCGCGACTACGGGCGCCTGCTGCGCAGCAACCCGCGCTACGACGCGGTGCTGGCCAACGCGCAGGACGCGACCGGCTTCGCGCGCGGCCTGCAACGCGCCGGCTATGCGACCGACCCGCACTACGCGGCGAAGCTGACACGCATCATCCAGCAATCGCTGTCGGCGTAGGGAAACCGGGCGCCGCGGCCGAAGCGGAAGGTAAAGATTTTCGGCAGCCGGCCGATACCGGCGTATCGACACGGGAATTCCAGGCATGGGTTCGAGCATACTCAGCATCGGGCAGAGCGCGCTGGCCGCCGCGCAGGCGGGCCTCGGCACGACCGGGCACAACATCGCCAACGCGGCCACACCGGGCTACAGCCGCCAGGTCGTGGTGCAGGCCAGCGCGGGCGGACAGAACTACGGCTTCGGCTTCATCGGCCAGGGTACGCAGGTCGATACCGTCAAGCGGATCTACAGCGACTTCATCGGCACGCAGATCAACTCGACGCAGAGCGCCAAGAGCGGCCTGGACAGCTACTACACGCAGATCAGCCAGATCGACAACCTGCTGGCCGATCCGTCGGCCGGGCTGTCGCCGGCGCTGCAGGATTTCTTCCAGTCGGTGCAGGACCTGGCCGCCAACCCGAATGCGGCGGCGTCGCGCCAGTCGGTGCTGTCCGAAGGGCAGGCGCTGGTGGCGCGCTTCCAGAGCCTGAACCAGCAGGTCGACGACATCCGCACCGGCGTGAACAGCCAGATCGGCGGCAGCGTCACGGCGATCAATTCCTACGCGCAGCAGATCGCGTCGCTGAACGAGGCGATCAGCAAGGCCACCGGCGGCACCGGGCAGCCGCCGAACGACCTGCTCGACCAGCGCGACCAACTGGTTGCGGACCTGTCGAAGCAAGTCGGCACCACCGTGGTCCGGCAGGACGGCAACACCTACAACGTCTTCATCGGCAATGGCCAGGCACTGGTGCTCGGCGCCCAGACCTTCACGCTGCAGGCGGTGCAGGCCAGCGACGATCCGAGCCGGATCGCGGTTGCCTACCAGAGCAACGGCAGCACCACGGTGCTGGCCGACAACAGCCTGACTGGCGGCACGCTGGGCGGGCTGCTGCAGTTCCGGGACGAGTCGCTCGACGCGATCCAGAACAGCATCGGACGCACCGCGATCGCGCTCGCCTCGGCCTTCAACGCGCAGCATCGGGCCGGCCAGGATCTGAACGGCAATCCCGGCGGCGACTTCTTCTCGATCGGCACACCGATCGCCACGCCGGACGTCCGCAACACTTCGTCGGCGCAGCTCTCGGTGTCCATCGCCAGCGCCTCGGCGCTGACCACCAGCGACTACCGCGTCCAGTACGACGGCACCAACTACCGCGTCACCGCGCTGCCGAACGGCACGCCCGCCTCGTATTCCTCGCTGCCGCAGACCATCGGCGGCGTCACCATCGCGCTGGCGCCGAGTTCGGGCACGCCGAACGCCGGCGACAGTTTCCTGATCAAGCCGGTCGCCAACGGCGCGGCGACGATCGACGTCGCGATCACGAATACCGGCGCGATCGCTGCCGGCGGACAGATCGCGCCGTTCCGGGCCGCGGCCGGCGCCTCCAACACCGGTACCGGCGCGGTGAGCGCGCCGGCAGTCGATCCGGCGTATGTCGGCGCGCCGCTTGCGTCGACCGCCGCGCTGACCTACGCCGCCGCCACCGGCACGATATCGGCGAACGCGCCGGTCGCCGTCACCGTCGGTGGCGTGACGACCAACTACGCCGTCGGCGCGGCGATCCCGTACACCTCCGGCGCGAGCTACAGCTTCAACGGCGTGGCTGTCACGGTGACCGGCGCGCCGGCCGACGGCGACGTCTACACCGTGGCGCCGAACGCTTCCACCGGCGACAACAGCAATGCGTTGCGGCTGGCCGCGCTGCAGACGGCCAACATCGTCGCCGGCGGCACCACCACGCTGCAGGGCGCGTATTCGCAACTGGTCAGTCTGGTCGGCAACAAGACGCGTGAACTCGAAGTCACCAGCACGGCGGAAGGGCAGCAACTGGCGTCGGCGGTGGCGCGCCAGCAGTCGGAATCCGGCGTCAACCTCGACGAGGAAGCGACCAACCTGATCCGCTACCAGCAGGCCTACCAGGCGGCGGCCAAGGTGATGGCGACCGCCGGCAAGCTGTTCGACACGCTGCTGACGCTCGGCTCCTGACGTCGCGGCCGCATCTCGGAAGGAAGCACCATGCGCATCAGCACCAGTTCCATCTACGACACCGCCACCGCGCGGCTGAACGACCTGCAGGCGTCGCTCGACAAGACCTCGCAGCAGATCGCCACCGGCCGCCGCATCCTGACGCCGGCCGACGACCCGGTCGCGGCAGCCAGGGCGCTCGACGTGACGCAGTCGCAGACGATCAATACGCAGTACGCGACCAACCGGGAAAACGCCGCCAGCTCGCTCGGACTGGTCGACAACACGCTGGCCGGCGTGACCTCGCTGCTGCAGGATGCGAAGACGCTGGTGGTGAACGGCGGCAACGGCTCTTTCACCGACAGCGACCGGCAGTCGATCGCGCTGGACCTGCAGTCGCGGCTGGACCAGTTGCTGTCACTGGCCAACACCGCCGACGGCAACGGCAACTACCTGTTCTCGGGCTACCAGATCGGCACGCAGCCGTTCGTCCAGACCGCCACCGGCGCGATCTACCAGGGCGACACCGGCCAGCGCCTGCTGCAGGTGGATTCGTCGCGCCAGATCGCGATCAGCGATTCGGGTGCGGCGATCTTCCAGGGTAACGGCACCGACGTCTTCAAGACGCTGACCTCGGTCATCACCGCGCTGAAGCAGCCGGTGGTGACGGCCGCCGACCGCACCGCGCTGTCGACCGCGCTCGCCGCAGCCAACACCGGCATCGACAATTCGCTCGACAACGTGCTGTCGGTCCGCTCGTCGGTCGGCTCGCGGTTGCGCGAGATCGACGCCTTCGACACGATCGGCAGCGGCAAGGACCTGCAGTACAAGCAGACGCTGTCGACCTTGCAGGATCTCGACTACAACGCGGCGGTGTCCAAGCTGACCCAGCAGCAGACCATTCTGCAGGCGGCGCAGAAATCCTTCGTCAGCGTTTCCGGGCTGTCGCTGTTCACTTACCTCTGACCGGCGCGTGCCGGGCCGGGCTCATTCGCCGCATCACTCGCTATTCGCCGGCGCGTCGGTCGGCGCGTCGCGTTGCCACGGCACTTCGGTCTGCCGGCGCGCGGCGTCGCTGCGTGCATAGTCCGATGGCGTGACGAGCGGCACCTGCAGACAGACACTCTGTGTCGGCAGCACCTGCCGCCAACTGCGGATCAGTTGCCGGTAAGCTTCGCCGACCGGGCGGATGCGACGGTCCAGGTCGAACAGGCCGAGCGGATTGACCTGTCCGCGGTTCTCGCGCAGCGCGCTGTCCCAGTCCACCTGGTCGGTCAGCGAATACCAGGTGAAGCCGACGATCGGCATACCGTCGTTGCGCACCCGCAGCACGTTGGCCCATTCCTTCCACAGCCAGTTCACCGCCTCGTCGCCGTTCGGCCCTTCCATCAGGTTGGTCTCGGTGTGCATCACCGGCAGCCGGTAGCGCTGGTAGTACTGGGCGGTGAGGATCGCGTAGCCGAACACCTCGCCGGCGGCGCGGGTGCTGCCGTCGTCGGCGACCCGGTGCTCATTGCTCCGGTAATAGTCGTTGCCCATGATGCAGTGGTGCTTGACGTTGTTGTGCAGGAAGAAGTGGTATTCCTCGCGCGTCATGCCGTTGTCCATCAGGTACTCATACATCTCCGAATCGACGCGCCGGCCGTAGTTCAGGTCGAGCGAGAGGAAGCGGCGCGAATTCATCTGCTCCGCCGGCCGGATCGCCTTCGGGTTCTCGGCGTGGAAATACTCGGTCGATTCGCTCTGCACGAACAGCGCGTCGGGGCGCACTTCGAGGATCGCGCGCATCGCCAGCACGTTGGCCTTGACGATGTGCTTCAGCGCGGTGACGAAGCCGCGGTCGCTCGTCAATTGCTCGTTCCACCAGCCGTACAGCCCGGAGAACAGCGCGCAGATGAACATCTCGTTGACCGGCGTGTAGAGCTGGATCCATGGATAGCGCCACGCGAAGTTGCGTGCGTAGTCGCCGAACAGTTCGGGAAAATCCGGATTCTGGAAATTGCCGAGCCAGTCGGGCAGGCCGAAGTGGCAGAGGTCGACGATCGGCACGATGTCGCGCCGGCGCAGGTCGTCGAACGTGTCGTCTGCGAACGACCAGTCGTAGCTGTTCGGACCGCGGAAGGTCGTGTGCAGCGGCGGGCCGTAGCGCAGCACGTTGATGCCGAGTTCCTGCACCAGCTGGAAGTCGGTGCGCCAGTGCCGGTAGTGGCCGCATTTCTCCATCTCGTCGACGCGAGTGCGGCCGCCGTCGATGGTCGGACTGCTGTTTTCGATGCCGGTGGCGAACAGGAAGCCTGGGAACATGGCGCGGGCAAGCTCGGCGAAGCGCGGCGGCAGCGCCGCAGTTTCCGACCTTACTCTGCTGCGCCCGCGCGCCTTTGCGGGAGATTAAGCTTTCCGGAAGAAGCGGCGCCGGCCCGGTTCAGCGGACCCCGGGGGCCGGCAGCAGGTTGCCGATCTGCCGTACCGTGTCGATCCCGTCCGCGAACAGCCGCTCGATCGGCGCGGCCAGCGTCGGCAGGGCGAGCGCCAGTACGATGAAGCCGATGCCGAGCGTGACCGGAAAGCCGATCGCGAACAGGTTCAGTTGCGGCGCGGCGCGGGTCAGGATGCCGAGCGCCATGTTGGTGATCAGCAGCGCGGCGATCATCGGCAGCGCGAGCTGGACGCCGGAACTGAAGATCCGGCCGCCCCATTCGGCGAGCCGCTGCATGCCGGCGGCGCCGATCGGCAGCGGTGCGATCGGCAGCGAGTGGAAGCTGTCCACCAGCACCGCCAGCAGCATCAGGTGCACGTTGGCGGCAAGAAACAGCATGATCGCCAGGAGGCTCAGAAACTGGTTGATCGAGGACGAGCGCCCCTGCGAATGCGGATCGAAGAAGGTGGCGAAGCCGAGGCCCATGGTTAGGCCGGTGACTTCGCCGGCCATCTCGACCGCGGCGAAGGCGATGCGCATCGTGAAGCCCATCGCCAGCCCGACTACCAGTTGCTGCGCGAGGATCAGCAGGCCGTCGAGCGACATCGGGTCGACCGTCGGCAGGGCGGGCAGGGTCGGCGCGACGATCGCGGCGAGCACCACGCCGAACGCGACTTTCACGCGCCGGGGAATGCTGTTGTTGCTGAACAGCGGCGCCGACGCGATCAGCCCCAGGATGCGCGTGAGCGGCCACAGCAGTCCCGCGATGAGGGCATTCAGTTCGGCGCTGGAAATGCTGATCATCGGCGGCGGACTTCGGTTCGACGCTCAGCCAACCAGGCCGGGAATGCCGGTCAGGATCTCGCGCATGTAGTCGAGCATCACCGACAGCATCCACGGCCCGGCGACCACCAGCGCGACGAAGATGCCGACCAGCTTCGGGATGAACGACAGCGTGGTTTCGTTGATCTGCGTCGCCGCCTGGAAGATGCTGACCACCAGGCCGATGACCAGCGCCACCAGCAGCAGCGGCGCGGCGATCATCAGCATCACTTCCATCGCATGCCGGCCGAGCGACATCACGCTTTCGGGAGTCAT